>JAEZKI010000383.1 GCA_023415525.1 Bacillota bacterium
ACCTAAGAAAGGAAGGCTATGAAACAACTTATTACGCAATTGGAACAAGACCACCAACTTCCCAAAGAGGCCTATAAAGCCTTACTAGAGGGTTACACCCCTGAACTTGCTGACTATGTTTTTGAAAGGGCTAGGAAGGTGCGTGAAACCTATTACGGAAAGGATGTCTACCTAAGGGGACTCATTGAATTCACTAATTATTGTCACAATGACTGTTACTATTGTGGTATTCGAAGAAGTAATCGTGAAATAACAAGATATCGCCTTACTTCTCAAAATATTCTAGACTGCTGTCATGAAGGCTACAAACTGGGCTTTCGTACCTTTGTTTTACAAGGAGGAGAGGATAATGCCTTTAAAGATTCTCAACTTGTAGAACTAATAAAAGCTATAAAAACAGCCTATCCAGATTGTTCTTTGACCTTATCCATTGGAGAAAAGAGCTTTAAGAGTTATTTAGCTTACTATAAGGCTGGAGCAGACCGTTACCTTCTCCGCCATGAAACAGCAAACCCTATCCATTACAGTAAACTTCATCCTCCAGAGCTCCTATTAGCCCGTCGTTTAGAATGCTTGGAAGCTTTAAAGACCATTGGCTATCAAGTCGGATTAGGCTTTATGGTAGGCTCACCTTATCAAACAGTAGACTGCATCGTGGAAGACCTACTCCTTATCCAACGTTTTAAACCTGAAATGGTAGGAATTGGTCCTTTTATCCCACATCATGCAACACCTTTTGCTACTGAGGCGGCAGGGAGTGTTTCCCTTACCCTCTATCTTCTAGGACTTATTCGCTTAATGCAGCCGCGTGTTTTGCTTCCAGCCACAACGGCCTTAGGGACCCTTGATCCAAAGGGAAGAGAAAAGGGTATTTTAGCAGGAGCCAATGTCCTTATGCCTAATCTATCGCCTGTCGCTGTACGTTCTCAGTATTTACTTTATGACAATAAAATCTGTACAGGTGAAGAAGCTGCTGAGTGTCAAAACTGCCTTAGAAAGCGTGTCCAAGACATCGGTTATCAAGTGGTTATTTCCAAAGGTGATTATAAAAAAGAAACGCTTGTTTTGTAGGCCAAGAAAAGAGGTAAAGTAAATGTATGATATAAAATCTTCTTTTGCTGAAGAGTTTATTAACGATGAGGAAATTAAAGCAACCTTAGCCTATGGGGAGGCTAATAAAAGAAATGAAGCTCTTATTACCACTATTTTAGAGAAGGCAAAAGCCCGTAAGGGGCTAAGTCATAGGGAGGCCGCTGTCTTATTAGATTGTGAGTTAGAAGATAAGAATCAACAAATCTATGCCTTAGCTGAGCAAATCAAAAAGGACTTTTATGGCAATCGTATTGTCATGTTTGCACCGCTCTACTTATCTAATTACTGTGTTAACGGCTGTGTCTATTGTCCTTATCATGGTCAGAATAAACACATTCGTCGTAAAAAATTAACCCAAGAGGAAATCCGTCAGGAAGTTATAGCCCTTCAAGATATGGGGCATAAGCGTTTAGCTATTGAAGCTGGGGAAGACCCTATTCATAATCCCATTGACTATATTTTAGAATCCATCCAAACGATATATAGTATTCAGCATAAAAATGGCGCCATTCGCCGTGTAAATGTCAATATAGCAGCAACCACTGTTGAAAATTACAAAAAGCTTAAAGAGGCAGGCATCGGAACTTATATTTTATTTCAGGAAACCTACCACAAAGAAAGCTATGAAAAGCTTCATCCTACAGGACCAAAGCATCATTATGCCTATCATACAGAGGCTATGGATCGTGCCATGGAAGGTGGAATTGATGATGTGGGTTTAGGTGTTCTCTTTGGACTGGAACTGTACCGTTATGAGTTTGCAGGTCTTTTAATGCATGCAGAACACTTAGAAGCTGTTTATGGAGTAGGACCGCATACCATTAGCGTCCCACGTATTCGCCCAGCTGACGATATTGATGCTGGCGCTTTTAAAAATAGTATCAGTGATGATATCTTTGCCAAATTAGTGGCTTGTATTCGTATTGCTGTACCTTATACGGGTATGATTGTCTCCACAAGAGAAAGTCAAAAATGTCGTGAACGCGTTTTACATTTAGGTGTTTCACAAATCAGTGGTGGCTCCCGTACCAGTGTAGGTGGCTATGCCAAGCCAGAGACTGAAGAAGAAAACACTTCTCAATTTGATGTAAGTGATACCCGATCATTAGATGAAGTGGTTTATTGGTTAATAGAAAAAGGTTATATCCCTAGCTTTTGTACAGCCTGTTACCGAGAAGGACGTACAGGCGACCGCTTCATGAGTCTTTGTAAAAATGGTCAAATTCAAAATTGCTGTCTTCCCAACGCTTTAATGACACTAAAGGAGTATCTGGAAGACTATAGTAGTCCTCAAACCAAAGCGCTAGGGCACCAACTCATACAAACCGAACTTGCTCATATTCCTAACGAAAAGGTACGTAAGCTGGTGGAAAACCATCTTTTTGAAATTGCACAAGGTCAACGGGACTTTCGTTTTTAGTAAAAGTTAGAAAGGAGACAAGTTATGGGATTAAATAGTACACCTCTAGCAGAACGCTTACATATTAGCCTATTTGGAAAACGTAATGCTGGAAAATCAAGTTTAATGAATGGCCTTACAGGCCAGCAGCTAGCTATCGTATCACCAGTAAAGGGAACCACAACAGACCCTGTTTATAAAGCCATGGAACTCTTGCCTTTAGGTCCTGTTGTTTTTATTGATACACCTGGTCTAGACGATGAAGGTACTTTAGGAAAGTTGCGTATTCAAAAGACCTATGAAGTGCTTCATAAAACCGATGTGGCCTTACTGGTGGTAGATGCCACTATGGGTTTGACAGAAGAAGATACAAAAATGCAGCAACTTTTAGAGAGACAACAGATTCCCTACCTTCTTATTATGAATAAATGTGATAAACTCCCAGAGTCCTATAATCCCCCTAAACAAGAAGGCATCTATTGGGTCTGTACACAAAATAAAGAAGATATGGAAACATTAAAAAATGCCATTGGCCAAAAGGTACCTCTTGAAGAACCCCATCACCCATTGGTCGCCGATTTAATTGAGCCATCTGACTTTGTAGTACTTGTTGTGCCTATTGATAAGGCAGCCCCTAAAGGCCGTCTTATTTTACCTCAACAGCAAACTATAAGAGAGCTCTTAGAGGCAGATGCTACAACCATCGTCGTCAAAGAATATGAGCTTAAAAATACCCTCTCTCAGTTAGGCAAAAAACCTCAGTTAGTCATTACAGATAGCCAAGTTTTTGGCCAAGTGGCTAGAGATACACCTTCTGATATCTTACTTACTTCCTTTTCTATTTTGTTTGCCCGTTATAAAGGGAACCTCCCACAACTCATTGGGGGAGTAACAGCCTTAGAGACTCTTCAAGAAGGAGATAAGGTGCTCATTGCAGAGGGTTGTACCCATCACCGTCAGTGTGATGATATTGGCTCTGTTAAATTGCCTCACTGGATCAAAGAATATACTGGAAAAACACTTTCTTATGCGTTTTGTAGTGGAGTAGGCTTTCCTATAGATTTATCTCCCTATAAGCTGATTGTCCATTGTGGAGGGTGTACCCTTACAC
>JAEZKI010000433.1 GCA_023415525.1 Bacillota bacterium
CATACGCTTTAAGGACATAGGAGATATAGATTCAGAATTTATTCCTCAAGATATAAAAGATAAAATTCATATTTTGGAGGAAATGACAAAGGATAAGTCAGGAATATGTTTTAATATGGCTTTTAACTATGGTGGACGTGATGAACTTGTGAGAGCTTGTAGTCAGGTGATAGATGAAGTGATAAAAGGAACTTTAAAGAAGGAAGACTTAACAGAAGAGGTTTTTGAAAATTACTTAGATACCCAAGGGCAGCCAGATCCTGATTTGATGATTCGTACCAGTGGAGAGATGCGCACAAGCAATTTTTTACCTTGGCAATTAACGTATAGTGAATTTTATTTTGCATCTTGTTTATGGCCTGATTTTACAAAAAAAGAGTTTGATAAAGCTTTAGAGGCTTATAGTGGAAGACAACGTCGCTTTGGAGAAAGTGAATAGGAGGAAAAAAGATGCTTACTCGAATTATTACGTCTCTTGTAGGAATACCATTAGTTATTTTTCTTATTTTAATGGGAGGATCTGTCCTTCGCTATAGCATGTTAGTGGTAAGCTGTATAGGACTTTATGAGCTTTATCATGTGTTATGCAAGAAACACCGTCCCTTAGTGGGCATAGGTTATAGTGCTACCCTTTTATTTTTTGTCTTTTTGAACTTTTGGACAGAGTATTACTTGGTCTATGTAGCGCTTGTAATACTTGTTACTCTTGTAGGAATGGTTTTATTTTATCCTAAGTATGATTTAACAGATGTAGCACTTACTCTATTTTCTGTTTTTTACGTTGCACTTTTATTTAGTTTTATTGTACTTATCGCAGATTTAAAATATGGGTTTTTCTGGATTTGGCTTATTGTATTAAGCTCATGGGGGTCTGATACCTTTGCCTATTTCACAGGAATGTTATGTGGAAAACATAAATTAGCACCTCAACTTAGTCCTAAGAAGACAATAGAAGGAAGTATTGGGGGAGTAATAGGAGCAGGTGTTTTAGGGTATATTTATACCATTGTTTATACCCAATATGCTATGGGTCAGTTAAGAGCCTACACTTTAATAAGTGTGGGGATGGTTATTGTGGGAGCGGTGCTTTCACAATTTGGTGATTTAGCTGCATCGGCAATTAAGCGTTTCTTTGAACAAAAAGATTATGGCTATATATTGCCAGGGCATGGAGGCATTTTAGATCGTTTTGATAGCTTTTTATTTGTCAGTCCTCTTATTTATATAGTGGCTGCTTATGTAGAAAAAACCATGGGGTAGGAGTAAAAATAATGTTAATAAAGAATATAGTTATTTTAGGGTCTACGGGCTCTATAGGTACGCAAACTTTAGATGTTATAAGTCATGATGCCAATATGCAGGTTTTGGGTTTAACCACCCATACGAATATTGAGCTTTTAGAACAACAAATAGACTCTTTTTCTCCCCAAGTAGTCTGTGTATTTAATAAGGAAAAGGCCTATGAACTTCAACAAAAACTGAAGAAAAAAGGTTCTACTGTAGAAGTTGTAGCAGGGATGGAAGGATTAATAACGGTAGCAACTTTAGCAGAAGCGCAGATTGTTGTCACAGCAGTTGTAGGGATGATAGGGTTATTACCTACTATAGAGGCTATTAAATGTGGAAAAGATATTGCTCTGGCCAATAAGGAGACACTTGTGACAGCAGGTGAACTCGTTATGAAGCTTGCCCAAGAATACGGAGTATCTATTCTTCCTGTCGATAGTGAACACTCTGCTATTTTTCAATGCTTGAGAGGAAATGAAGTAGCTACTGTATCACGACTTATTCTAACTGCATCAGGTGGTCCTTTTAGAGACTATACAAAAGAACAATTACAAGAGGTAACAGTGGAGCAGGCGCTCAAGCATCCTAATTGGGTAATGGGGAGCAAAATTACTATTGACTCAGCCACATTAATGAATAAAGGACTTGAGGTAATTGAGGCAAAGCACTTATTTGATGTAAAAACGGAGCAAATCGATGTGGTAGTTCACAAGGAGAGTATTATTCATTCCATGGTAGAATATCAAGATGGTTCAACAATAGCTCAACTGGGACTACCTGATATGAGGCATCCTATTGCTTATGCCCTTTATTATCCGCAGCGTGTACAGACAGATTATATTCATAAAATTGACTGGATGAAATTAAGTCATTTATCTTTTGCACCACCTAAAAAAGAGTTATTTCCTTGCCTTGATCTAGCTTATGAAGCATTGAGGATAGGTGGAACAATGACAGCTGTCTTAAATGCAGCTAATGAAGTGGTAGTAGAAAGCTTTTTGAAAAAGCAAATTTCTTTTAATGAAATTCCCGTTATTATTCATAGGGTGATGGAAAAGCACATATGTATAAATAGGCCAAGTCTTGACGATATTTTAAAGAGTGACGAGTGGGCAAGAGAATGGAGTAGAAAGAAGGTATTAAAGTGTTGACAAAAATTATAATTATATTAATTATGTTTAATTTTATTGTAGTCATCCATGAGTGGGGACATTATATTACAGCTAAGAAAAATGGTGTTTTAATCCACGAATTTGCTGTAGGAATGGGACCAAAGTTATGGCACTATACGCGAGGGGAGACAATCTACTCCATTAGAATTTTTCCCATAGGTGGGTTTTGTAGCTTAGAAGAAGAATTAGATGGACAGACAAATAACCCTAGAGCAATGGGGGCTAAAAAAGCTTGGCAACGCTTAATTATTGTGAGTGCAGGGGCTATCATGAATTTTCTTACAGCTTGGTTTTTATTAAGTCTTATATCAGGCTATGTAGGCTATGGAAATAATGTCATTGAGAGTGTGGAAGAAGGCATGCCTGCAGCCCAATCTGGTCTTATTAAGGGTGACCAAATTATGGCTATAAATGGAAATAAGGTTAAAACATTAAAGGATATATCAGTACACTTAGATAATACTGAAAAGACTTATCGCTTTACTATTAAAAGAGAAAATAATGAAGTCGTTGAAAAAGATATTACCTCCAAGTGGGTAGAAGGAGAGGAAAGGGCCCGTTTAGGTTTTACACCTGAAATCGTACATTGGAATTTAGGCTATAATGTGAAAACAGGTTTTTTGAATACCTTTTATGTCATCCGAGAAGTATGGTCAGGCGTCATTTCTCTTTTCACCGGTTCTGTATCTGTCAATGAAATGTCAGGTATTATAGGGGTGGTAGACTTTAGCGCTAAGCAATGGGATACAGGTATTCAAAATGGTGGAATAGGATTGGCTTTAATGAATATGATATATATTACAGCCCTTCTTTCTGCTAACTTAGGTGTCATTAATCTTTTGCCTTTGCCAGCATTAGATGGGGGACGTATTTTATTTATACTTGTTGAGCTACTAAGAGGAAAACCATTAGCTGCTGATAAAGAAGCAGCTGTTCATTTTGTAGGTTTTGTACTTCTTATGCTTTTAACAGTGGTTGTTTTATATAATGATGTAATGAAGGTGTTTAATATATGAAAATGTATACTAGAGAACAAACGCGAAAGATTCAGGTGAAAGATAGGCTCATAGGTGGAGGTAACCCTATTGCCATTCAATCTATGACTAATACAAAGACAGAAGATGTGGAAGCGACAATTGATCAGATTTTGCAGTTAGAAGAAGCTGGCTGTGAGATTGTGCGTGTAGCCGTTCCTCATAAGGAAGCGGCAATGGCTATTGATAAAATCGTTTCTCGCATTCATATTCCACTTGTAGCAGATATTCACTTTGACTATAAGTTAGCTCTACTTGCAATAGAGAATGGTGTGAATAAATTACGTATCAACCCAGGAAATATAGGAGATAGACAACGAGTAGAAGCTGTTGTGGAAAAGGCCAAGGCTTATCACATCCCTTTAAGGATTGGCGTGAATTCAGGTTCCATTGAAAAAAGAATTATACAAAAATGTGGAGGTGTCAATGCTGAGGCAATGTTAGAAGGGGCTAAAATGCATATTGATATTTTAGAAGCTCTTGATTTTCATAATATTGTAGTATCTCTTAAAGCATCTAACGTTCCACTTGCTTTAGAAGCTTATACTACTTTTGCTCAGCACTACAATTATCCTTTACATGTAGGTATTACTGAATCAGGAACGTTGTACAAGGGAACGATTAAATCTTCTGTTGGTTTAGGGGCTATTCTATCACAAGGTATTGGTGATACGATTAGAGTCTCTCTTTCCCATCATCCAGTAAAAGAAGTGGAATGTGCTCAAGCTATTTTGCAGTCTTTAGAATTGAGACATTTTAGACCAGAGATTATTTCTTGTCCTACTTGTGGACGTACGCAAGTAGACCTGATTGAGTTAGCTCAAAAGGTAGAAGAGGCAACGAAGGACTTGCAAAAAGATATTAAAATTGCTGTAATGGGTTGCGCAGTAAATGGGCCAGGAGAAGCAAGAGAGGCGGACATAGGTATTGCTGGAGGAAAAGGCGAAGGACTTATTTTTAAAAAAGGACAAATTATAAAGAAAGTTAAAGAAGAAGAGCTCTTTGAAGCCTTTATGAGGGAAATTCAGAACCTCTAAAAAGTACTTGAGAATATGAAGCTTGATTTATACTAGGAAATAGAGTATAATTAGTAATTATAATACTAGAACGTTTCTGAAAGAGTGGGTGTACGCCCACTCTTTCTATATTGTTTATATGTATATAAGCTATGGTTTATGCCAAACTATAGGTTATAGAAAGGATGAGATTATGAATAAAAAGCAAATTATTGAAGATGTAACAGCAATTGTAACACCTGTTTTGGAAGAAGGACATTATGAACTTGTAGATATAGAATTTGTTAAAGAAGGACCTAGTTATTACTTAAGAATATTTATAGATAAAGAAGAAGGTATTTCAGTAGATGATTGTGTTAAGGTTACACATGCAATTAATCCACTATTAGATGAGAAAGACCCTATTGAGCCAGCTTATATGCTTGAAGTGAGTTCACCCGGTTTAGACCGTGTTTTGAAGAAAGAAAAGGATTTTGAACGCTTTAAAGGTGAGATGGTGGATGTGAAGCTTTATGAGGCTTTAAACAAGAAAAAGCATTTTATTGCTAAGCTTGTTTCTAAGACGGATAAATTATTAGTTTTAGAAGATGAAGGAGAAGAACTGTGTATACCTGTTGAGAATGTAGCAATAGTAAGACTAGCTGTTATTTTTTAAAGATGAGCATAAAGAAAGTGTAATGACCTTGGAGGAGGATAAAAATGAATCAAGAATTTATTATGGCCATTGACCAAATTGCAAAATCAAAGGGAATTAATAAGGAAAAGCTTATTGATGCCATTAAGCAATCTATTGAAGTGGCTTGTAAGAAGCATTTTGGAATTAATACAGCAAGTAAACAGAATTTGAAAATAGATGTGGATGAGCATAAAGGGGATGTCAAAGTTTTTGCTACTAAGACTATTGTAGAAGATGATGAGGTAATGAATGAACTTTTAGAAATTGGAGTGACAGAAGCTAGAAAACTAAATGCACATGTACAATTAGGGGATGTCATTGATGTAGAAATTACGCCTAAGAACTTTGGTCGTATTGCAGCGCAAAATGCAAAACAAGTAGTTATTCAAAAGATAAAAGAAGCAGAACGACAAATGGTTTATGAGGAATATAGTGTAAAACTGAATGATATTGTTAAAGGGAAAGTTCTTAGAAAAGAGAAAAATGGTTACATTGTGCAACTTGATTTCACAGAAGCATCCCTTCCATTAACAGAGGCTATGCCAACAGAAAATCTTGAAGCTCAAATGGAACAGGGCGAGGGGATGAGTGATTATAAAGCTTTTTATCTTCTTAATGTAAAGGACTTTAATAAAAATGAAGGTAAATTAGAAGTAAAAAGTAAAAATGCAGGAGCTCAAGTTATTGTATCACGTACACATCCAGAACTAGTTAAGCGTTTATTTGAGCAAGAGGTAGTAGAGATTAAAGATGGAACTGTTGTGATAAAAAGTATAGCAAGAGAAGCTGGTTCACGTACAAAGATTGCTGTTTATTCCAATGATCCTCAAGTAGATCCAGTAGGAGCATGTGTAGGAGAAAAAGGAAAACGTATTAATACCATTGTAGATGAATTATGTGGTGAAAAAATTGATGTTGTGCGTTGGCAAGAAGATCCAAAAGAGTTTATAAAAGAAGCCTTAACCCCAGCAAAAGTTATTGACGTAGAACTAATGGAGAATGAGGGAGAGAGAGGGGCAAAAGTCCTTGTACCTGCTAATATTTTAACCCTTGCTATTGGTAAGGGTGGACAAAACGTACGTTTGGCAGCTAAGTTAACAGGGTGGAAGATAGATATTAAAAGCGTACAAGAAGAGAATGCCTAACGAAGGAGGGATAAAATGAAACAACGAAAGATTCCTTTGCGTAAGTGTACTGGATGTAATGAAATGAAAAATAAGAAGGAAATGATTCGTATTGTGAGAAATAATGAAGGCGAATTTTCTTTAGATTTTAATGGAAAAAAACCAGGACGCGGAGCTTACATTTGTAAAGATAGAGAGTGTCTTAATCAGGCCGAGAAAAATAAAGGATTAGAGCGTTCTTTCAAAACTTCTGTAGATAAAGACATTTATAATAGGCTTAGAAATGAGTTTGAGCAATATGATGGACAGTAGAATATATCAAATGATTGCC
>JAEZKI010000447.1 GCA_023415525.1 Bacillota bacterium
CTATATGTTGCTTGAGTTTGGTCAACCGATGCATGCCTTTGACTATGATAAATTAGCAGGTCATCAAATTGTAGTTAGAAATGCTAAGGAAGGCGAAAAGTTTGAGACGTTGTTTGAAGAAGAAGTGACATTAGATGCTTCCATGTTAGTTATAGCTGATGCTGAAAAAGCTGTAGCTATTGCAGGAGTTATGGGAGGCAATAACTCCAAAGTAACAGAAGAGACAAAGACGATTCTTTTTGAATGTGCTAACTTCAATGGATACAGCATTCGCCAAACTTCTAAGAAGCTAGGCTTACGCAGTGATTCTTCTATTAAATATACGAAGGGGTTAGACCCTAATAATATCACATTGGCTCTTGAGAGAGCGGCTCAACTTATTAATTTAACAGGAGCAGGAGAAGTAGTAAGTGGGGTGTTAGACCAATACCCAAGAAAACGCGAAGAACGTACGATTCCTTACGATGTGGAGTGGATTAATCATTTCTTAGGAACAAGTTTAAGTGAAGAGGAAATGCTTAATCTCCTTAAGAAGGTAGAATTTGTTCCACATCCAGAAAATCAAACGGTTACGATTCCAACTTTTAGACCAGATGTGACCATGATGGCAGATTTAGCAGAAGAAGTAGCACGACTTTATGGTTATGACCGCATTACTCCAACTCTTGAGAGAGGTAAACCCACAAGAGGATGTAAGAAATTTGATCAATTAGTAAGTGATGAGATTGGTAGCTTCATGGGTATGTACGGTGTACATGGTGCACTGACCTATACTTTTGAAAGTCCAAAAGTATTTGATAAACTCAATATTAAGAGTGAGAGTCCGCTTCGAGATCCTCTTGTTATTACCAATCCATTAGGCGAAGACTTTAGTATTATGCGTACCACAACCTTGAATGGTATTCTCTCTTCTTTGTCTACTAACTACAATAGACGTGTACCTGAAGCTGCTCTTTATGAAATCGGTAAAATTTATTTGAAACAAGAAGGACAAGAGCTTCCACAAGAAATTAAAAAGTTAACGATGGGTCTATATGGCAAAGATGCTGATTTCTTTACGCTTAAAGGAATGATAGAAGCCCTTCTTGAGAGACTTTCTATTCAAAACTGGGAAGTAGAAAGAAATATGGAGTTAGAGTATATGCATCCAGGACGTTGTGCAAGCCTTCTTATTGGAGGCAAAAATGCAGGCTTCTTTGGTGAAGTTCACCCAGAAGTGAATAAAAACTATGCTATTGGTACCAAAGTGTATGTAGCAGAATTAGATTTAGAGACTTTAATGGCAGGTATCAATAAGGATATTCAATTTAAAGCACTCCCTAAGTATCCTGCAACATCACGCGATATTGCCATGTTAGTAAGTGAGGGTGTCCTTGTAGGAGAACTTGAAAAAACCATAAAAGTACGTGGTGGTAAACTTCTTGAAAATGTAGAGCTTTTTGATGTTTACCAAGGGAAACAAATTGAAGCAGGTTACAAATCTATAGCTTATAAATTAACCTTTAGAGCAGAAGATCATACTTTAACCGATGAAGAAATTCAAAAGGTAATGAAGAAGATCTTAAGTGGTTTGGAAATGAATTGTGGGGCTAAGCTAAGAGATTAGTCCAGCTAAAAAAGTCATCCTAGAATAATAAAAACACCTGAGTAAGAAGGTCTTAAAAAGCCAATTACTCAGGTGTTTTTTATGGGCTTACTTTAATAAGCTTAATGATGTGTCTTTGCCTTACAGATGAGTTGTGTCATTGTTCCCATAGGGCAATAGACACACCAGGTACGCGGCTTGAAGAGCAGAAGGGTAATAAAACCCAAAAGTGTAGAAGTAAGCATGATGCTATAAAATCCAAAGGCAAATTGAGCCACCCATGGAGAGACGGTTACGGGATAGGCAAAATGCCAAGGAAGTTTAAAAGTCCAAAGTAGAGTAACCACTTCACGTAGGGTTTGAGAACTTGTAAAAACTAAATAAGTGGAATAGAGCATTCCTCCAAACATAGTCATAAAAAAGGCCAAGAAACCATAGCGAAAGGCTTTGGATTTTAAGAAAGCAGGGCAAGGTCTTGAAGGAGAAAGCTTTAATTTTTTACCTAAAAGTTCAAAGAGCTGTCCTCTTCCACAGTAGTGGTGACAGTAGCTTTTATTTCCTTTGATAACAGATAAAATGATGGGGATAAAGAAGCAGAAAAGCCCTAACCATGCAAAGAGGATATTAAATAGGCCAAGAAAGAGGTAAATAAGTGAACTAATCCATAGATAATCGGACCATTTTTTGTTTTTTTTAGATTTTAATTGGGACATAAGACCTCCTTGAGTGCAATAACAGAAGCAGGACATTGTTTTTCACAAAGACCACATCCCACACACTGATTTTCTAATACAGTTGCAAAAACACCTTGTTTTATTTGGATAGCTTGACGAGGACAAATGCCAAGGCAAGAGCCACAAGCTACGCAGTGTCTACTGTCAACATAGGCTTTTTTCATGTAAGATCCTCCTTATAAGTAATTAATAAAACTATACTTGAAGAAATGTGGGCTATCTGTAACAATGTCACAGAATGTAAAAGAATAAAGTATAGAAAGAAGTGAGCTTCCCTTAAAAGGAGGAGGTTGAAAGATGAGTTATAATAGGTCAAAGATAAAGAAAAGCCATAAATAGGTAAGAAATTACTCTGTATTCATTAGAAGAGATATGATACAGTAAAAAAAGGAAGTGAATTCATAATAATTTGGTTAACCTTGTAAAATTTTGTTAGAAAGATAAGAATCCACTACAATTATCGGAGAGAGGGAGTGCGTTATGAGAAAAAAACATGAAGGTCAAAATTGGGTATTTAATAAGGAAATACAAGGAGAGCAAGTAGGAGAAGGGGTGGAACGTAAAGTTTTAGCTTTTTGTGAAAGCCTTATGTGTGTGGAAAATCATTTTGAAGAAGGGGCTATTGGCGCTTTACATAGTCATCCTCATACCCAAATTACTTATGTAGCAGAAGGAGAGTTTGAGTTTACTATTGCTGATGAGACGAAGAAGGTAGTAAAGGGAGACACAATGTTAAAAGAAGATGGTGTTGTACATGGCTGTAAATGCCTTAAGAAGGGAATTCTTCTTGATTTCTTTACACCTATGCGTAAAGACTTTCTTGATTAAGAAAGTTCAAGCTAGAGGGCTATAAAAAGTATACAAATAGAACATAATAAGTGAGAGAAATGGATCATGCTATAAACGAGTTAGGAATAAGGTAGCTGAGAAGAAGAGGACAATAGGTGGACACAGCTCGAATCATTGGGTACTTATACGAATATGGTCTCATACTTTTATTTGTAGTTGTATTTTTAGAGTATTTCAATTTGCCAGGTTTTCCAGCAGGGGTTATTTTACCAGCCACTGGTTTTTTAATTCGGCAAGGGAATATGAATTTTTGGTTAGCTCTCGTTGTAAGTGTGAGTGCAGGTACATTAGGAAGTATCTTGGCCTATGGCGTTGGTAAGGTAGGAGGACAACGTTTATTGACCTTTTTAGTTAAAAAATTTCCTAAGCGTAAGCACTATGTAGCAAAATATGTTGGGCTAATTGAGAAGCACGGGACAAAAATAGTTTTTATAGCCAAATTAACACCTGTTATTCGGACCCTTATTGGGATTCCAGCAGGAACATTAAATATGAATTTTATGGCCTACTTACTTTACTCTCTTTTAGGTGTGAGCATTTGGAATATTTTTTTTATGGGAATAGGTTATATGATACCTGAACTATATCCTAACTTTTTTTGATGGAAAGAGAGGTATAAAAGCCTAAGTTTTGGTTCACTCTATGTAAGAGAAAGGATGTGTTAGTATGCCTAATAAACCAGGCTCTAATAACCCTGAGCAAAAGGGAAAACGTAGACAAAAACTCCATGATGAGCAAAATAATCATGGGGAACCTAAAAAAAAGACAAGCTATATAGAATAGAGTCATATAAGTAAGTAAGAATAAGGGAGCATGGACAAAAAGCAGTTTTAGGAACTAAGACTGCTTTTTGTCATGAAAGAAGAAGTTTAATTTTTGAGGGGCTTTTTTTTTGGGTATTTACAAGGTAAAATAAAACTATAAACTAACTAAAAACAATAAGATGTGTCAGATATGCTATAATAACACAGAAGTTTGGAAAGGAGCTAAAGACAAATGCCAGTACCGTTTACACACTTGCATGTACATACAGAATATAGCCTCTTAGATGGTTCGGCAAAGATTAAGCAACTATTGATGCGTGCGAAAGAACTAGGTATGGAGAGCTTAGCTATTACAGATCATGGGGTCATGTATGGTGCCATTGATTTTTATAAGGCAGCTAAAGAGATTGGTATGAAGCCCATCATTGGTTGTGAGGTTTATTTAGCATCCAGAACGAGATGGGACAAAGAG
>JAEZKI010000453.1 GCA_023415525.1 Bacillota bacterium
TAAAACAGGTACCACATATTTTAGAATTACTTTTTTCATAAAACATTCTCCTTTGCCAACAATAAATTATATTTCTAACGTCTCATCCACCAAAAGGGAATGGGTAAATTTATTTAATTATTCTGAATTATTTTATCACATCCTATTGTACTCTTCAAGTCAGGCACCTTATCGATAGATATTTTATATTGTTAACGAGGTTTTATATTCTGTATTAAGGAAAGTAGCTGAGGTTGTAGACGTAGAATCTGCTACTATTTGGTTTTATGATGAAAAGGAAAAACGGTTATATCCAAAATTTTTAATAGGGCCTACTGCAGATAAATTAAAAGAAACAAGTTTAGGATTAGGAGAGGGAATAGCGGGAATTGCTGTTAATAACGAAGAAACCGTCATTATACAAAATTGTCAAAACACTATAGGCTTAGCTAATCGCTTTGATAAAATAACTGGTTATATAACAAAAAGTATGATTTGTGTCCCTATTTTAAATGAGGAAAAAAGCTTAGGATGTATTCAACTGATTAATAAACATAATGAGCAACTTTTTGATGAGGATGATTTAGAGTTATGTGAAAATATAGCCCTATTTTTAGGATTTGACATTCAGCAAAGTACTTCTTTTTTATAAAATTAAAAATAAAAGCCACCTCTTATTATTTGGAGTAAATCCCAAACAATAAGGGTGACTATTTAATGTAAGCTTTAAGAAATAGCTGATTTTTTCATTATCCCATAAATAGGTGTAGAAATAAGTAGCACTGAAAGTACACAGGTAATGATTAATTCAGGGATAATATAAGATGCATTATAAGCTAAAGAATATATAATGGCATTAGTACCTTCCGGAATAGAATCTGCAAAGAAAATGATGCCAGATAAGAAATGCATTAGCCCTCGTCCTAAAAGTGCAATAGAAACAGCTATAACAGTACGAACTTGAATATTTCTAATGGCTTGTGGGGTAATCCCAGCAAGACCTAAAAATCCAAATGCAAAGGGGTAATCAAAAAGTAATTGCGCCCAGTTAATAACCCAGGCATCTTGTATGAGTTGGAGAAAACCATAAGCTACACCTGCTATGATTCCTGCAATAGGGCCAAAGACCATAGAATATAAAATAATAGGAAACATACTAGCTAAAGTAATAGAACCACCTTGAGGCATTTTATAAAGACGGATGTAAGAAAGAATAAAAGATAAAGCAATACACATTCCTCCATAAACCATTTTCTTTAGTGTTAGGGTAGAGGAGAGATGTGACTCCCTTTTTGAAAGAAATGCAATTCCTAAGAGAGAAAGTAAACACAAAATGGCTAGGACTGTCCAGACAAGAGGACTGATTTCAAAAAGTTTTGCAAAGATGTTAGACATAAAAAAACCCCTTTCAAAGATTATATTTCTTTGCTAGAAGGCGGAGAGAAAAAATAAAAAGCCACACGAATGTGTGGCTCTTATTATCTCGTAGCACATTCGCTTCCTTGCAGCAGCATTATCTGTAAGCAAGTGATAAGGGTCTGTACTTAATGTACACTCTCAGCTAAAAGCTCCCCCAGCAAAAGAATATTTAATTAGTAAAATAAGTATAGTATAGGGAGTTGTTTTTGTCAAATTTTAATAATTCTAATTACAGTAAATAAATAAGAATTCAAATATTGTTGAACAAAAATTTGTGTGCTAGAATGAAACTTGAATTAGATTGTTGAATTAAAAAGGAATTCCCTACTTTTTATAAGAAGAGGGAGCTTAGGAAGGCTATATTAGGGGGAAGAAATGAAAAGGGAGCTAAAATTAAACATTATTAAATTAGGAACAATCATATGTGGTATTTTGCTAGCTATTAATGTATTAGTACCTGTTGCACTTAGAAAATATGTTGAGTATAAATTCATAGGTACACATAGAGCATCTAGTATTGGGATTATTGGGGGGGCAGATGGCCCTACATCTATTTTTATTGCTTCTAAAAATTTTGCTACAGGTATAGGCGCAACAGTTTTCTTATCTATACTGACGATAGTAGGATGCATTATTTTATGGAGGAGTAAAAAAAGAGAAAAGTAATGAAAAAGATTAATTCCATTCACTTTGGGTTACAATCTATAGAAAGCATAGCTATATTCGTAGTCATTATTCCTTCTATTATATATGGCTATAGTTATTTTACCCATGCGCCTCTCTGTAAATGGGGACTAGGGATAAGCTTATTAATAGGGATAGGAATGGCCGTGGTGTTTACCATTATGCTACTTATTGAATTTAGACAAGATAGACTTTTAAATAACTACTATGCAAAAAGAAGAGCTATTAAAGTGCTGTTAAAAAATGGAGTTTATGAGTGCCAAAACTGTGGGAATAGAAAAGTAACTGTACAAGATACTAACTGCCATATATGTGGTATTTATTTTAAGGAAGGACTAGAAGTAGATAAAGAAGCTGAAGGCCTAATAAAGGGAGATAAAGGCTAAGAAGTCCTAAGGCTATCTTGACAAGGGACTTTTATTTGATTATGCTTATATTTAATAGAAAAATAATTTAGCTATGAAGAGAAATCAATATAAAACTGGCTTTTAATTAGAAAGAGAGGAAGCTCACCGGGTGAAAGGCTTCTAAAGCAAAGCTATATTGTCCAAGCTCCGAGCTCTGCGCAAAATCATAAACGCAGCGGGAACTTCCGTTACAAAGTAACTAAGATAATATGAGATG
>JAEZKI010000541.1 GCA_023415525.1 Bacillota bacterium
TGGAAAACTTGTTTTGTACTGTGTTAACCACAATACCTCCCTTGAAGCGCTTCCTTTGCCTATTTATCAATCCATCCATCCTATTTTTGAGGAAGACATTTATGAGGCTATTTCCCTTAGCACCTGTGTCAACGAACGCTCTGTAAAAGGTGGCCCAAGCAAGGAAGCCGTTAAAGCGCATCTTCAAAAAGCTATGTTGTTTTTAGCCACACACTAGTTTCTTTTAAGAAGCATTAAGTTCATTCCACTTTCCTTTAAAAATCCAAAGACTGCCCTCTTATTCGTTGTTGGGCAGTCTTTTTTGCTAAGACCATTTCAAATATTCTCTTTTTATTTCCATACATTCATATAATTTTCTTTTTCAACATGAGCGTCTTCAAAGGTTCCCATAGTCGTCAAAACAGCATTAGCCATATCCATAAGCTCAAAAGTAATAGGGCATCCTGTTCCTTCTCCTAAACGCATTCCTAAATCAAAATAGGCCTTGAGTTTTAAATCTTCTAGGGCAAGTTGCATGCCTTTTTCTTCTGATAAATGAGAAGGAAAGAGATATTCCCTAATCAAAGGTTGAAGACGACAAGCACAGACTGCTGCTACGGCCGCAATAAACCCATCGATAACAACAGGCTTTTGATAATAGCTGGCTCCTATGTATACACCACACAAACCTGCTAAATCTAATCCTCCCACCTTACTTAATGTATCTATAATATCGTCTTTATTGGGTTGATGCCACGCAATGGCCTTTTTAATGGCTTCTATTTTACGTGTAAAGGTTTCCTCTCTTGCTCCTGCTCCTCTACCCACTACCTGCTCCACCTCTTCATCTAGAAGAACACTTAAAACAGCTGCAGAGGTAGTGGTATTGCCTATTCCCATTTCTCCTGTTCCAAACACCTCATAACCTTTCTCTACACATTCCTTTACAGCTTCAATGCCTACCTCTATAGCTTGAAGCACCTCTTCACGAGTCATAGCTAATTCCTTTGTCATATTCCCCGTACTTGGTCTCACTTTTTTTTGTGCAATTAAGGGATGTACAATAGTATCCTTTATGCCTATATCCACAATATGAATATCTGAATGGGTAAAAGCACTCATACGATTAATCCCTGTAATCCCTCTTGTAAAATTATAAGCCACTGTAGCAGTAACTTCTTGAGGGCATTCACTAACACCTTCTTCACATACTCCATTATCACTACACATAATGATAACTACTTTTTTATCTAACTTAAGCTCAGTAGTTTGTTGAATGCCACAGAGACGGCAATATATTTCTTCTAATTGACCGAGTGAGCCCACTGGTTTTGTTAAGCCATCCACATAGGCTTCAGCTTGTTTATGATAGGTGGCTGAAGGCCTCTTAATGGCTTTTAAAATATCTTGTAGGGTATTATTCATAAATGATCCTTCCTCTTCCTAAGGTAAACTCCCCTTTATTTCAAAGTAGTTTACGATTTCTTGTAAGTAATATTCCATAAAGCGTATAAAAGATGTAGCATACTTATCTTTTAAAGGTAAACTTAGCTGCCATATTTCATATAAAGCTAAGGCTTCCTCACCATTTGATAAGCTGTAAAATTCATAAATGAACCCTTTCCAATCTCTTTTTTCAGTCCTCACAGAGCGCTGCAAAGAAGCTGCCACCTCTTCATAAAAATAACGGGTAACACCTATTCGCTTCTCAAATTCATCAATAACAGCTTCTTTAGCTAAACTCATTTTAAGTTGTGGATAAAAGCTATAGAGCAAATTGCGATAAGGTTGATTTATTTGTAGTATAGCATAATCTATTTCAAAAGGGGTTTGTTTTAAGAAAGTATAGAAGGTTTTAGGTCCCTCTATCTTGTAATCTTTTTTTAATACCCATTTCTCATGTTTCTCTTCATAAAGTGTAAAATGACTACTCTGCCCTTTCAAGGTGATCTCTTGTTTTAATAGCTGCATAGCTTACCTCCTTTATCTCTAAAAGAAGTATAGCCATAGTTTTATAAAAACAAACAAGGCCCATATTGAAATGTGCCTTGTTAGCTCTTGTATGCAATAAAAATAATTTATTTCTCTAAGATTGCCTTTATTTCATCCTGATCTTCTTTTGAATCTGGAAGGATTGGCTTTTTTAAAAGCTTATTGACTTTTAAAATGCTAATGCCTAGAGGTGGAATATTCATTTCTACACTCTGCTCTCTTCCATGCCAAGGTTTTAAGGTAGCTACCAGTTTAGCATCATTAACCATTCCTTTACCACCATAGCCTATTGCATCACTATTTAAAACCTCTATATATTCTGCAAAAGCAGGGACACCCACGCGATAATTCTTCCATACCACAGGTGTAAAATTAATTACGACTATAAGTTCATCTTTTATACTAGGCCCTTTTCTTATAAATGAAATAATGCTTTGGTCTCTATTCTCACAATCAATCCATTCAAAGTTCTCATAGCCATTTCCCATTTCCCAAAGGGCCTTACTTTTTTTATAAAGCCTATTTAAATCTTTTACAAATTGCTGAATTTGTTGGTGTGACTCGTATTCTAAAAGTCCCCAATCTAACTCTTTATCTTCATTCCATTCTGTTGTTTGAGCAAAATCATTGCCCATAAACAACATCTTTTTGCCTGGATGTGTATACATATAGCCATATGCTGCTTTGAGATTGGCAAACTTTTCCCATTCATTGCCAGGCATTTTATAAATCATGGAACTCTTTCCATGAACCACTTCATCATGTGAAATCACTTGAATAAAGTTTTCACTAAAGGCATACATCAAACTAAAGGTGATTTTCTCATGATTAAACTTTCTAAAATAAGGGTCAATCTTCATATAACTTAAAAAATCATTCATCCAACCCATGTTCCATTTAAAACCAAAGCCTAATCCCCCTTGTTCAACTGCATGAGAAACACTAGGCCAAGCTGTAGACTCTTCAGCAATCATCATGATCCCTGCAAATCGGCTATAGGCCACTGTATTAAGCTTTCTAAAAAATTCGATGGCTTCTAAATTTTCTCGTCCACCATATTTGTTAGGTATATAATCTCCTTCACGTCCATAATCCAGATAAAGCATAGAAGCAACTGCATCTACACGTAAGCCATCTATATGATATTTATCTAACCAAGAAAGAGCACTTGCTATCATAAAGAGAGAAACTTGAGGTTTTCCATAATCAAAAATAAGGGTGCCCCAATGAGGATGCTGGGACATTTTTTCGTCTTGTGCTTCATATAAGGCTTCTCCATCAAATTTTTCAAGAGCAAAAGCATCCTTTGGAAAATGGGCAGGTACCCAATCTAATAGAACACCTATTTGATGACGATGCATGGTATCTACAAAATATTTAAAATCATCAGGCGTCCCATAACGACTGGTTGGAGCAAAATAACCTGTTACTTGATAACCCCATGAACCATCATATGGATGCTCAATAATACCCATTAGTTCAACATGGGTATAGCCCATTTCTTTTACATACTTTGCTAAACTCTCTGCTGCTTCACGGTAAGTGTAAAACTCACCATTGGCATGACGCTTCCATGAACCAATATGTACCTCATAAATAGAAACTGCCTCTTTATAATAGGTTGAAGCTTCACGCTTTTCAAGCCATTTCTTATCCTTCCACTTATAAGGCTTCATTTCATAAATAACGGAAGCATTATCAGGTCTTAGTTGACAATAGGTGGCATAAGGGTCTGCTTTATAAAGTAGCTCATCCTTTTGAGTTTTTATCTCATATTTATAGGCTTCAAAAGAAGCAAGTTCTGGAACAAATAGCTCCCACACGCCTTGTTCTTCAATAAGGCGCATGGGATGACGTCTACCATCCCAATTATTGAAGCTCCCCACAACGCTGACTCTTTTAGCGTGAGGCGCCCATACGGCAAAACGTACACCTTTTACTCCCTTTACTTCTTGAAAAGTAGCTCCCATCTTGTTGTACACTTCGTAATCTGTACCTTGACCAAATAAATAAAGGTCAAAATCAGAAAAGGTACTTTCAAACTGATAAGGGTCTATATAAGACCATACATTGCCTATTTCATCTTTACAAGATAGCTTGTACAAAAAAGCATTCTTGCGCGTTCCCATTATACCTTCAAATAAGCCCTTATCATCTACCCTATTAAGGGGATAAGTCTTTGTACTATCTTCGCAAGCGACAACCGTCACTTCTATAGCAGTAGGGCAAAAAACACGTGCTACAAGCCGCATATGCCCATTTATTTCCACATGATGCATTCCTAAAAATTCATGTGGCTCCTTGCAGTTTCCTTCTTCTAAACTTTTTCTTTGCCCATTCATTGCAACAGTAGTAAATTCCATAATTTTTCACCCCTTTATACTATATTAATATATTTTTATTGTTTTTTCAATAATACAACCATTTTTTTACATTTATCCTTTCAATAGCTTGTCAAGGTTCCCAAAATTGTATATGCTTATAGAAACACGACTTGAAAGGAGTCCTATTATGGAAAATCAACACCACTATTTATCTATAGGCTTATCTTATGCTTATAGTCATTGTATAGATCGCTATTTACTAGCTCTTACTCACCCACTTTTTCCTTCTTTATCCTATTTAGATGAGGAAACAGCTACTCTCACTAAAGAAGTGGAAACGATTTATCTTTCTCTCCCTTCTCTTCTCTCTGAAAATGTAGATATTAAGGCCACTTATGTTCAAAAACTCATTGACCTTCGCCCTATTTTAGAGCAGAAATACCGTACACTAAAAGCTTACGAAAGGGAACTTACTCATCTTGCTCTTGCTTCAGAAATGACTCTTGAGCCTTCTATGGAAGACAAATCGATTTTCGAAGCAAATTTAAATCAACTCCACAACTTTGATTTCCAGAAGCTAGCTGACGATTGTACCCGTTTTGTTTTTCAAGAAAAAAATCTTCATAAGCGTCAAGAACATGCTGCTCTTCTTCTTCCTTATGTGCCTATTCGTTTGACGAAAGACAATTTCATTTATTATATAGGTAAGAGCTTAAAGCAAATTTGTATTGAAGATACTGCTGATAGTGCTACTTTTCTTACAGATATTTTGACTCAACTTTTCGAGGGAACTCAATTTCCTCAATACGGTCAACATTTTAAAGATATTGCCACCTCACTAGCGGAACTGAAAGAGTTGAGTGAACGCGAGGAATTGGAAGAAAACATAGAGCTCTTAGAAGAAACCCTTCAAGGTAGCTTAGAATTGGTAGAAGCTTTCTATGAAGTGGTATGTGCCTTATGCACTTTCTTTTTACTGGAAGACTATTCTTTTAAGGTCTTAACAGACCTTCATCCTAGTTTTTATGATCTCTATTACTCTGTAAAGACCATTTTAGAAGGAAGTGAGGACAAAGAACTCTTTGCCTCCACCTTACCTGAACGTGTAGAAGAGATTACGGCCTCTTTAGAAAAGTCTTACTTAAAAGCTTGTCAAAAGGCAACTCCTTCTCCTCTTTTTTCTCTACTACAAACAACTTTACAGATGCGTCTTGACTATGTCTTTAGCTTTGACATTTCACCAAAACCTCTTACCCATACTCAAACAGCACCGATTTTTGAAACCTTCCTTATCAAACTTCGCGAAAGACTCGATCATCTTTCAAATGTGGAACGCAAACTACGTATGCAGTCATTAATGGGTGTTGTTCCCTTTGTTATGTCTGAAGAAACCTTTCATACCTATATGGTACAAGCTTTTCACCAGAGGAAGGAATCCCACTCGCTCTTAGTGGCAATTATGTATCTAACAACGGTTCTAGAACAATGTGGCTATTTTGGTGAATCTACTGAAGAAGAGCATGTTCTGTTAGAAGATGAACCTTTCTTATAAAAAACTACCTTCTAAGAAGAGCATTCTTTCTTCTTAGAAGGTAGTTTTTTCCTTCCTATAAATAGGCTAGTTATATCCTTTTTAAACGTGGCCAAATTTTTTTAGCTTGTCTCCATGCTTTGCGTGTGGAATGTTTGAGAAACCTTAATCCCCATTTAGCTACCTCATTTAAGCCCACAACAAGTGTAGCTGAAACGACTATCTTTAGCCATAGATCCACTGGAAGAGGTTCTGCACTAAAGAACTGACTCATGCCTTGTACCATTGCAATATGTAACCCCATGGTTATAATGAGCGTCCATAGAACCCACTTGTTCTTAAAAAAGTTAGGGAAAATACTTCCTGTCCCAAACTCGCGACAATTTAAAGCATTAAAAAGGGTGCTAAATACAAAAAGACTGAAAAGAGCCGTCTGTGCTTTTATACTCTCTCCTGCTGCTACACCTAAAAAATTATATCTCAATTGAAGTAAAAGTAGACTACTAATCATTGTGCTATTGATTAAAATAGTCCGTACCATATAGGTATTAATAATATTGGCTTTTTTAGGAATAGGCTTTCGCTTCATAACTGTTTCCCGAATAGGCTCTAAGCCCAATACTAAAGCAGGAGGGCCATCCATAATAATATTCATCCATAAAAGTTGAATCGTAGTAAATGGCATAGGGCGGTTCATAAGTTGCGTTAAAATAGCTACTACAAAGGCAATAATATTAACCGTTAATTGAAACTGAATAAAGCGTTGAAAATTGTTATAGATCCCTCTTCCCCATTTAATAGCCTCTACAATTGTCCCAAAGCTATCATCGGTCAAAATAATGTCCGCTGCATTTTTGCTAACTTCTGTTCCTGCAATCCCCATGGCAATTCCTACATCTGCTTTTGTAAGAGCTGGTGCATCATTGATGCCATCTCCTGTTACTGCCACAACTTGTCCCTGCCTTTGCAATGCCTTAACAACACGAAGTTTTGTATCTGGTTTGGAACGTGCCACAATACTAATGGTTTTTAGCTCCTGGGCCAATCCTTCCTCACTTAAGCCTTCTATGTAACTGGCTTCTACTGCACGTTTACCCTTTCCTACAATACCTATTTGCTTTCCTATTGCAATAGCTGTTTGGAGATTATCACCTGTTAGCATTTTTGTCTCAATTCCCCCCTCAGCAGCACAGGCAACAGCTTCTTTGACCCCTGGGCGAATAGGGTCACTAATGGCTACAAATCCACTAAAAACTAATTCATGCTGCCATTTCTCCTTTTGTATGCTTTCTGGATTGATCGTTTCTTCTCCATAGGCTAAGGCCAATACACGTAAAGCTTCTCCTTGCATAAGCCCCATCTGGTAGCTAATATAAGTGCGTCTTTCAGGTGTTAGCTCTTGGAGCTGTGTCCCCTTCTTTTCATAACGGCACTGCTCTAAAATAACTTCTGGCGCCCCTTTGGACAAAATTTTATAATGCTTTCCCTCTTTTACAACAGTCATCATAAACTTATTTTGGGATTGAAAGGGGATACGATAAGCAATTTTTGCTTCCTCTCTTAATTGGACATATGGATAATTTCTACACAGATGAAGGAGCGCACCTTCTGTTGCACTACCTATATACCGTTCTTGTCCGTGAAACATTTCTAAATCTGCCGTGTTATTAAGAATACAATTTTCAATAAAATGATGGGGCATGTCCTTTGAGGTGATATAACCTCCCTCACAATAAATGTGAGCAACCTGCATCTTGTTTTGCGTCAATGTCCCTGTTTTATCGCTACAGATCACACTAATAGAGCCAATGGTTTCACAGGCCTCTTTTTTTCGGACTAAAATATGAATACTGGCCATCTTCTTCATCATAATAGCTAATGTAATATTAATCATTGTATTAAGCCCCTCGGGAACAGCAGCTACAATAAGTGCCACGCATATAACAAAGGCGGTTTTTATCTCCGTAAAATGTGTTTGTAAAGGATAGAGAGAATGAACCAAATCCCTTAAACTCCCCCATTGAAGGTGCAATGCACTTGCTTTAGCAATTTGAAAAAACATATAAATAAAGAGGCATCCTGCTATTGCTGTAGAAATCTTTGAAATGGTTTTCCCTAAATCATTCATTTTAATTTCTAGAGGCGTATCTTCTTCGCGTTCCCCTAACTCCTTGGCAATATGCCCCATCTCTGTTTCATCTGCCGTGCTGGTAATGACCATACTTCCTTGTCCACAGGCTACTAAAGTCCCACCAAAAAGCATATTATACTGCTTGGCTGGTATAGGGTCTTGCCAGATTATCTGGCCTTCTCTTTCGAGCCTTTCTTGTTTAACAAGTCCTGACTTCTTTTTAACATCATCAGCCTCCCCCGTTAACATATCCTCTCTCACTTTTAAATCTATAGCTTCTAAAAGTCGCCCATCAGCAGGTACTCTATCTCCTCCCTCCAAAAAGACAATATCTCCTGGTACCATTTCTTTTTTAGATAAAAGTACCTTCTGCCCATCTCTTAATACTTTCACTTCACATTCATCCACCATCTGCGCTAAAGCCGCCGCTGCTTTTTTTGATTTGCTTTCTGTAATGAGCCCAATCATAATCCCTAAGAGAACAGCAAAACAAATACCTATGGCATCATCATATTCTCCTATCAAAAGACTAAGAGCTGATGCAATCAATAAAATTACAATGAGCTGTTGGGTTAGGGCTTCTCCTAACTCTTGTAAAAGACTTTTCTCCTTAGGAGGTGTAAAAGTATTGAAGCCTACTTGTTGTAACCTTTTTTTTGCTTCTTGGGTTGTAAGTCCCCGTTGCTTGTCCACCTCCAGTTCTCGTAATACTTGAGTAACCTCCTGTGTATAATACTTTTTACTCATCGTTTCCTCCTTTATTTATCACTTGTTTCTCTCTTCCTATGTATATACACTTTAGGCTCCTTCTATGTCCAAAAAACAAAAAAGGCTTTGCTTTAAGAAGCTCCCTATCACTTCATAAGGGACACTCACTCAAAACAAAGCCTTTTTCTATTCTCTTTTTCTTAAAAATAAAGAAATTATAAATTTTTAAAAGCTGTAGCCATCATCAATTTAATACGATTTAGCTGATTGACATTGGACGCTCCAGG
>JAEZKI010000509.1 GCA_023415525.1 Bacillota bacterium
CACTTGAACCACTAAATTATTAATAGCATCTACTAATGAAACAGCCGATAACGCTGCACTCCCTACATTACTCACCATCATCGTATCCGCCATGCCCATAAAGGAATTCAGAAGTTGCTCTATAATAAGGGGAATGAGTAATACGCTTAAATCCTTATTACTAAAAAGGAGTTTCTTCTTGTCAATCTTTGACACATCATATAATCTACTTTCTAATGCACTTAACATCTAGCCTCTTCTCCCGTCTATCTATCTCTAATCTTTTATCTTATTTGTAGATTATACTAATACTAGCTAAAAATCAACTTTATCAAAATCTAAAAGCCAAAATTTATATGATTTTTAGGTCTTTTATCTCTTCCACGGCTCTCCCCCATACCCTGTTCTTTGTTCTTTATTCTCTACTTATAATATGTCAATATACTCTCCTGCCAAAGCCTTATTCATGCTTCTTACGGCGCAGAACTTGCCGCACATGGAGCAAGTATCCTCGTGCTCTGGCTCACGATCTTTACGAATAGCCTGAGCTGTTTCTGGGTCAAGGGCACATTTCCACTGACCTCCCCAATCCAAGTTTTTTCTAGCTTCTGCCATTTGGTCATCTATTTCCCTAGCTCCTCTTACCCCCTTTGCAATATCTGCAGCATGGGCTGCAATCTTAGAGGCCATAATGCCTTGCTTGACATCCTCTAGATTGGGAAGTGCCAAGTGCTCAGCTGGTGTCACATAACATAGAAAGGCGGCCCCTGCTGATGCTGCAATGGCCCCACCAATAGCAGCTGTAATATGGTCATAACCAGGAGCAATATCTGTAACGAGGGGGCCTAATACATAGAAGGGTACTCCTTCGCATAGAGTCTGTTGAATCTTCATATTAGCTGCTATTTGGTCTAAAGGCATATGTCCTGGTCCTTCTACCATGACCTGCACATCCTTTTCCCAAGCTCTTTTTGTAAGTTCTCCTAATCGCACCAGTTCTTCAATTTGACAGACATCCGAAGCATCTGCCAAACAACCTGGTCGACAAGCATCCCCTAAAGAAATAGTGACATCGTATTCTCTACAAATATCTAATATTTCATCATAGTACTCATAAAAAGGATTTTCATGACCTGTCATACACATCCAGGCAAAAATCAAAGAGCCCCCTCTTGAAACAATATTCATCTTTCTTTTATGCTTTTTAATTTGTTCGATGGTTTTTCTCGTTATACCACAGTGAAGGGTAACAAAGTCCACCCCATCTTCCGCATGTAATCTAACAACTTCTATAAAGTCCTTGGCTGTTAAAGTACTTAAATCTCTTTGATAATGGATGACAGAATCATAAACTGGAACCGTTCCAATCATAGCCGGACACTCCCCTATAAGCTTTCTTCTAAAAGGAATAGTATCCCCATGAGAGGAAAGATCCATAATAGCATGCGCTCCCATATGGACAGCTTGCATGACCTTTTCCATCTCCTGGTTATAATCTTTGCAGTCTCTTGATACCCCTAGGTTGACATTAATTTTGGTTTTTAATAACGCACCTACTCCTTCTGGGCTAATACATTTGTGATTTTTATTGGCACAGATGACCACCTTTCCAGAAGCTACAAGAGGAAGAAGCTCCTCCGTTGTCATCCTCTCCTTTTGTGCAACAATCTTTAGTTCAGGTGTTAGGATGCCTTTCCTAGCTGCTTCCATTTGTGTACTATATTCCCTCATAATCTATCTTCCTCTCTTTCTATCTTCCAGTAGTGATTAAGTGGACCACGCCCTTTTCCTAAGTCCAACATGGCCTCTAATGCTCCCGTTAAATATTCTTTTGCCTTCTTAATAGCCATCTCTAACTCTATTCCTTGAGCGAGATAAGCAGTAATGGCACTTGATAAGGTACAGCCTGTACCATGAGTATTCTTATTTTGAATACGCTTTCCTATAAACCATCTCTCTTCTTCTTGATTGTAAAAGACATCATTAGCTTCATTTAGTGCATGACCTCCCTTGCATAAGACAGCACAGCCATACCTTTTACTTATTTTCTTAGCTGCTTCTAGCTGATCTTTTGGTGTTCGAATCTTCTGCCCCCATAAGATTTCTGCCTCAGGAATATTGGGTGTTAACAAAGTGGCTAAGGGAAAAAGCTTGTTCTTCAAAACCTCGATAGCCTCTTCATCAATAAGCCTGGCTCCACTTGTGGCTACCATAACAGGGTCTATCACAATCTTTTGGGCCTTATAAAAAGTTAACCGTTCAGCAATACTTTCTATAAGAGAGCTAGATGCAACCATACCAATCTTTACAGCATCCGGATAGATATCTGTAAAAATACTATCCATTTGCTGCACTAAAAAATTGGGGGACACCTCCATTATGCCTTGCACACCTATCGTATTTTGAGCTGTCAAAGCGGTAATAGCACTCATAGCATATACACCATTGGCTAACATAGTTTTGATATCGGCTTGTATTCCCGCTCCTCCACTGGAATCACTTCCTGCAATTGTTAATGCTGTTTTCATCTTTTCTCCTTTCTAATATCTGCCTCTTTTTCTAACCTGAAGCTCTACCCCTATAAGTCAGCTAAAATTTAAGGTATTAAAAAACGGCGATACCCAAAAATAGGCATCACCGTCAAACATACTCAGCTATTTCCCTACGTTGGCATTATCCAAATCAGGTTATGGGTTAAAGCACTACAGCTTACTCTCAGCCCGCTTCAGCGAGCCCCCCGTTGTTCATTTTTAATTTATTTAATTTTTCATAAATTATTTTATCATATAATTAAATATTTTTCTACACTAATATTTCTAGTCTTCTTTGAAATCTCAAATAATTAGTACAACTCTTCTTTGAAAGCCATTGACAAAAACGACACGCTTGTCTCATAATAAAAAGACAATAATGTCGCTTTTTTTGAAAGGAGCATACTATGAAAGATTTTACATTAAGAAAATGGCAATATGATGACACAGAGGCAATTACCCTAGCTGCTAATAATCCAAACATCGCAAAAAATTTGAGAAACACTTTTCCTAACCCCTATTCAATAAATGACGCACAGTGGTATGTAAATGATTGCATTTCTAACGAAGGAAAAAATCAAATGACCAGAGCTATTGTAGTTGATGGAAAAGCAGTTGGAAGTATTGGAATATTTATTAAGAGTGACGTCTATGAGAAATCGGGAGAACTTGGTTATTGGCTTTCAGAAGATTATTGGCGTAAAGGAATTACATCAAGAGCAGTACAACTCATCTGCAAAGAAGCCTTTTCAACTTATGATATTATTCGTATATTTGCAGAACCCTTCGCATTTAATGCAGGCTCAAAAGGCGTTTTGGAGAAAGCAGGTTTTACATATGAAGGAACCATGCGAAATGGTGTATATAAAAACGGAGAAATTCATTCTTATTGTATGTATTCTATTTTGCGAGAGGAAGTAAATATTTGATATGGGAAGTAAAGGAATAAAAACAAAAGAAAAAATTCTTCAAGAAGCTTATCTCCTCTTTGCTGAAAAGGGTTTTAAGGCAGTAACGATGACCGATATCTGCGAGAAAACGGGATTAAGTCGAGGTGGGCTATATCGGTATTACTCTGGAACAGAACAGATTTTTTCAGAAATTCTATCTCAAGAGTTTGTTATAGCTGACCGTATTGAAAGACACGAAAGTGCAATAAGTATTTTAGAAGATATGCTTGAAACAATACGGTGTGAGATTATTAATAAGGAGTTATCTTTAAGTTTTG
>JAEZKI010000531.1 GCA_023415525.1 Bacillota bacterium
CCTATAGGAGTTTTCACAAAGAAGCTATTGTCCTTTTTCAAGGTGAAGAAATGACCCATTTGTATTTTATTAGGAGGGGCTTGGTAAGAGCCTATTACCTTGATGAAGAGGGGAACGACATGACTAAGAGCTTTGCAGCAGAAAATGATTTCTTCTCAACAAAGGGTTTATTAACTAATGGGCACTCTTTGTTTAATGTGGCATGTTTGGAAGATTGTGAATGTATTCAAATTCCTTACAGTATTTTAAAACAGCTTATGGCAGATAACGAAGAGTTATTTAAACTATTCAACCAATATATTATAACAGCACTTGAAGGCTTAGAGCTTAGGGCGAGAGACCTAGTCATGAAAAGTGCTGAAGAACGTTATAGAATCTTCTTGCAACAATATGCTAAGCTAGAGCAACGCATCAGCCAAAAATATATTGCTTCCTATATTGGTATAAGGATAGGGTCATTAAGTAGAATAAAAAAACAAATCAGGCTTAAAGATTAACATAGGTGAATTACAAGAACTCCATTTAACTATATAGTGTAAGTAGAGATAAGTAAGAGGATATATAACTGTATATATTTATCTATTATTGTTCAGAGAATGGAGTGAGGGTAAATGCTAAAAGATAAACTAGTAGTTATTTGTATAATAGGGGCATTCGTACTTATGTGTTTTATTATGACAATGGTGATTAATTCTAAGGGGCATATTACAAAAGATTTTAGTCCTGATATGCTTAATCCAATTGGAAAGGGAATAGAAAGTTCTGATTCTGATCAGCTTATTGTAAGCTCATCCTTAGTAGATGTTAAATATATTCATTCAGGTAATGTGGAAACAAGCTTGTCTAATGTTTTAAATCTCAAGCATCCAGCTTGTTTAGGAATTAATAATGAAGAAGTTCAGGTCCCCATTTTTGCCTATTTATTACATCATGAAAAGTATGGCTATTTTTTAATTGATTCAGGCTGTGAAGCTTCCTATGTGGATAATGGCTTTGGGCCTATGAAAGGATGGTTATTACCATTCGTTATGCCTAAAACAAAACTTAAATTGACAGATGCCATAGAAAATCAATTGTCTGAAGATATTTTAAAAAATATTAAGGCCGTTTTCTTTACCCACCTACATTTTGAGCATACTTCTGGTTTGCCAGCATTACCTGATAATCTTATTTATATTGCTGGAAAAGGAGAAAGATCCTATTCTATAAAAGGACTTCTTGAGGTGAAACACTTCAAAAGAAATGCTATTATATATACACTGGATTTTAATAAAGAGATTTCAAAAGAATTTCCCTTAGGAAAAGCCATTGACATCTTTGGTGATCAGTCCGTATGGGCAATAGCAACGCCAGGTCACTCAAAAGGACATACTTCCTATCTCATTAATAGGGGAGATAAGCCGGTATTAATAGCAGGTGATGCTTGTATCCTTAATAAAAGCTTGGAGCTTGGAGTTGGTTCAGGAACATCCTCTGCAGATATAGAAAAAGCTCAAAAAACTCTGGATAAAATAGGTGCATTTATAAAGAATAATCCCAATGTAGAAATATGGTGTGGACATGATTTTCCTAAATAAATAGACCAGAATAAGCCTTTATTGCCATAAGAGGCTATTGCTACATTTTAGCATAGTTTTATTTCACACCTAGAAGAAGCTAGGAAAGATGAAGTATAAAATATTGACAAAGTGTCATATTTTGATAAAATTATATATAATAGTACATTAATTAACAGTAATATGGTTAATTTTGTAGAAAAACTTACATTTTTTTATGGATTATATGACAAAATAAATAAAAAATGTCGTAACTAGGTGATTTTGTTAGAAGTATTTGCTAGAGCTTTATTAAGATAAAGAGGGATACCAATACCTGACAATGAGAATTCAATAACAGCCCATCCCAGAGTGCAGTGGTTATGTAAGATATAAAAGAATTTATATAAAGTCAAATAAGTAGAAATATCATTTCCTTTAAGTTAATTGTAAATGCCAGATTCTTCTAAATCTACCAATAGAAATATGAATTTCATGGAGAATGAACGATGATAGAATTTAATGCAAAGAGAAAAACAATGAAGATTATTGAAATTCTATTTGGCTTATCCTATCTTTTTACAGTATTCATAGCTGCAATGGTTTTGTATACAACTGCAGAAGCAGGGAGCTTACGACGACAATATGCCCTTATGTCTTTTATATTAGGAATTGGAGATGCCTTTCATCTTACTCCTCGAATCTATGCCATGACCGATAGAAATGACCATAATTATACTGTTGCATTAGGAATAGGTAAATTAATTGCTTCTATAACAATGACTCTATTTTATATTTTTTTATGGGAAATTGGTAAAAGCTATTATACCTTTCATGCCAATAGATATCTTTCCATGTTTGTTTATGGTGCTGCGCTATTGCGTATTCTGCTATGTATTTTACCTCAAAATCGTTGGTTAGATGAGAGTCCTCCATTGACATGGGGGATTATTCGGAATACACCATTTTTTATTTTAGGAATGACGGTCATGCTATTTTATAGGACACAGACTCTTAAAAATGAAGGTATTTTTTCTTTTCTGTGGTTTGCAATAATGATTAGTTTTGTGTGCTATTTACCAGTGGTTTTGTTTTCAAAAAAAATCCCAAAGTGGGAATGCTTATGCTTCCTAAAAGCTGTGCCTATGTTGCCATAGTGATGATGGGTTTTTCACTTACTTGAGTATGAAATACAGCCTGATTAGAGTGATTGGAGCCTGTAATTCATAGAGATACATAGTTTTTGTATTCTAAAAACAACGACAATTTTAAAGGAGGTATTAGGATGGATGAGAACAAAAAATTGACAAATGAAGTAGGGGCGCCAGTAGCTGATAATGAGAATTCTATAACAGCTGGTCCTAGAGGGCCAGTGGTTATGCAAGATGTATGGTTAATGGAAAAAATGGCACATTTCAACCGAGAAGTTATACCAGAACGTCGTATGCATGCAAAAGGTTGGGGAGCTTATGGTCATTTCACAGTTACAGGTGACATATCCAAATATACTAAAGCAAAAGTTCTTCAACCTGGTGCAAAAACTGATCTTTTCATTCGTTTTTCTACTGTAGCTGGTGAACGAGGCGCAGCAGATGCTGAACGTGATATACGCGGTGTTGCCGTTAAGTTTTATACCGAAGAAGGTAACTGGGATCTTGTTGGAAACAATACGCCTACTTTTTTTATTCGGGATGTACATAACTTCTCAGATCTTAACCGAGCTGTAAAACGTGATCCAAGAACGGGTATGCGTTCAGCACAGAATAACTGGGATTTCTGGACACTACTTCCAGAGAGCTTCCATCAAAGAACCATTGTCATGTCAGACCGAGGTATACCAGCCTCTTTCCGTAATATGCACTTTTATGGAGAACATACCTTCTCATTTTACAATGATAAAAATGAACGGGTTTGGTGTAAATTCCATTTCCATACACAGCAGGGAATTAAAAACCTCACAAATGAAGAAGCAACTCTTATCTGTGGGAAGGATAGAGAAAGTCATGGGAGAGACCTTTTTGAAGCGATTGAACGTGGCGATTACCCTAAATGGACTATGTATGTCCAAATCATGACAGAAGAACAGGCAAAACAGCATTATGAAAATCCTTTTGATATCACTAAGATTTGGCGTCACAAAGAATTTCCATTGATTGAGGTAGGTGTCTTAGAACTTAATCGTAATCCTGAGAACTATTTTGCAGAGGTTGAACAAGCTGCTTTTACGCCTGCGCATGTTGTTCCGGGAATTGGTTTTTCACCAGATAAGTTTTTACAAGGAAGACTTTTTGCTTATGGTGATGCCCAGAGATATAGATTAGGTGTTAACCATAATCACATACCTGTTAATCGTGCCAAATGTGAAGTCAATGAATATCACCGTGATGGAGCAATGCGCGTAGACGGAAACTATGGAAGGCTCCCTGCTTATTCTCCAAACAGTGAAGGCTATTGGTCACCACAACCCAATGTGGCTGAACCACCTCTTGAACTTGAAGGTGCTATGTATCGGTTTGATCC
>JAEZKI010000546.1 GCA_023415525.1 Bacillota bacterium
AGGAGAAGTGGCAGATCGGATACGGCAGTCTACAGTGTGGGGAATCTGGTGGGATTAGCACTATAAAAAAGGGGGTTGGGGAGGGCCGCAGAGGAAAAAAGCAACTCTTCCAGACTGCTTATCTCCACTACGCTGAAAAGCGCGCCGTTATGAAGGCAGCTTCCAGAGTTACTTTTTTCCTCTGCTAGGCTCCTTCCTTTCCCCATTCTTTATCCTAATGGGGCGAAGTGAAAAAACATAAGACCTAAAAAATTAATTTATTAAAGAATATTGATAAGATCCTATTCATTTAAGAAGCGTATTCGATATTAATTATGTATTTTGCATTTAGTTTTTTCTCTTACTCCCCCAGTAAATAAAGAATGCGAGTTTGAAGAAGCCTAACTGATATGGAGAGAGCGTCAGAATAATTCATGATTTTATTTTTGGAAAATCTCAAGAAAAAAGAGGAATAATGATGATAAAAGGTGCAATTCTTAAAAAAGGTGAAGAGAAATATACCTATTTAAAAAAGATATTTCTATCGTTAGACAACTTTCAAAAGGATAATTAGTGGTTACAATACGAAAGTCATAGGAGAAATTACAATGAGTAAAGATTTAAGTTTTTGGAAGTATGAGGTTTCTCTCAATTTAGAGGATAATAGAGTGTATACAGAATTATCACAAGGGAAGTTTGTTGAGGGCATAGCAGAACTACCTGTATCAGATATTCTTAAAACAATCGATAGTGCTTTTGCTACATGGCATAAGCCTGATTCTGTTCATTATGAAAACGGGGAAGAAATGATTGAAGTGTTTACGACTTCTCAGTTCCTTCGTTTTGATTGCTACCAAGTATCAGAACAACATATGAATAGACTTATTGATAGGATGCTGGAATATGGATGTCCTCTTTATGATTCTGCTATTGATGTTCGCTTTGACTCCGTTTTTTTAAGCCTATCAGAGGCAGCTGAAATGTATGTAGATACACTTCGGGAGCTTTTAGGAGGTGAGGGCTTTCGATATAAAAATAAAACCAGTATGGTTCGTAAATCAGGGGAATGCCAGCAGCGTATCACACTAGCTACCTATAAAGTAAGAGGTTGTTCCAGCATGCAGACATTGGTCAATGGAAGTTATGATTATCCCCAAATCAATAAGCTTGTAGAGTCTCTCAAAGGAGAGACATATCGTAAGGGGTTTCCTTTAGGAGTCTTTCATTCAGACGTTCTATTTCATACCTTAGCGGAACAAATGACAGAAGAAGAAATCAAATACTTGGCACAAGGGGATTATCGATTCATTGTGGATACTGTGCTACCTCTACTGGAGTCATGTAATACCCCTGAAAAGCTACTCTATAGTTTAAAGCATTATGAAGCAGTCCAAGACAGTATTTATGGTTTGAATGGTAGTAAATGGTTGCAAATTGCTATTTTGTTGTATCTTGGAGATGAGGAAGCGGCACTTTCACTATTCGATCATTTCTGCATAGAACAGCAAACCTTTAGACTATCTTGCTCTCAGCAGGAAGAAATTTATCGGAACCGCATAAAAGCTTGGAGAGCGTTATAGACAAGTGTACTATAGCTATAACTGATTAGATAGAATAGGGACCATTTGATAAAGAGTTAAGAAGGGGATATGAAGGTGGATAAGCTAGTATATGTGTATTATTTGGTGTTAATTGGTATCTTATTTTGGGGAGCAAAGTTTTATAGCAAAGGAACTTGGAATGATGGCTTCATGTCACTTTCACAGTCAAAGGCTGTACAAGGCTTTTGTGCCATTTGTATTATGTTTCACCATATTGGACAAAAGAGATGTGCCTATTGGCTAGATCCTCAATATATTGTTCCAGGACTAGAGGTGTTTGTGCCTATTGGTTATTATTTTGTAGGTATTTTTCTATTCTGTTCAGGTTTTGGGCTTTATAAGAGTTATAAAGAAAAAGCCAATTATTTAAAGGGATTTTTCAGTCGCCGAGTTTTGCCAGTGATTGTGGGCTTTTATTCTACAGGATTTATTTTTCTCATCGTGCGTTTACTAATGGGAGAAAAAATGAGTTTGCCACAATTAATCTTCTATATAACAGGGCTCCAGTTATGCAATCCAACGACATGGTTTGTGATCGTTTTACCTATTCTTTATTTAGGATTTTACATAGCCTTTAAATGCTGCAAAAATGAAAAAACAGCAACGTGGGCCACCTGTGGCTTTGTAGTCGTTTATACACTCATGGGTACGATGATTGACCATAACAATTGGTGGATGCGTGGAGAATGGTGGTATAATTCTGTACATTTCTTTAGCTTTGGACTCCTCTTTGCTCGTTATGAAGGGGCTATAATGAACAAGGTAAAGAAGCATTATGTACCTTATGTGGTATTAGCTTTTATTTCAATTTTTATATTTTACTTCCTCTCTGAATATGCACAAGCCGTCTTTTCCTATTACGGAGAAGATTTTGGGGCCAATTTCATAGTACTTCGTAGATGGGTTTGCCTACTTTCACAAATAGCAGCTTCTAGTGCTTTTGTTTTCTTTGTATTTATGCTTGGACTAAAAATAAAAATTGGAAACAAAGTTCTAGCCTTTATGGGCTCCATTACATTAGAATTTTATTTGATTCATGGTCTTTTTATTGAACTATTTAGCTACTCCTTCTTAGATTTTGCACCAGGTCTATATGAAATAAAAAATTTAGCTTTTCTAGTAGGGGTAGTGGCAGTACTGGGCATTCTTTCAGCTGTTTTACTACAAAAGTTCCACAAGTGGCTACTCTATTTATTATTAGGAGATAAAAATAGAAAAGTCACTTCTTTGAAAGCTTAAAGGGTATTTCTATAACTAGCATTTTGAAAGGTCTTTTATGATAAATTAACAATCATAGAAGACCTTTTATGGTAGTCAAGAAAAGCCTGTCTTTTACTTTCCTAGACTATGGGGAGTACAGAGGGGATTCCCTTCTGGCGTATTCAGGAGGGTGCTCAGCTGACATGCATTATACCTTTTGAGTATTGCCTAAATACGGAGTATAATAAAAACAATAAGGAGGGAGGACTGATAAAAGTTAAAGCCCAATTTTAGTAGAACCTACCACTACGCCCTCACCTTTTATTATGGAGGAGGAATGTCAAAGGTAAATAAATGTACAATGTTACCAACAATGGAGGTTGTTTAATTGGATAATAAACTCAATATGAAAAGGGTACTAAAAACAGCGGGAGCTTTTATCGCTTGGGTCATAGGCTCTGGATTTGCAACAGGACAGGAGGTTCTGCAATTTTTTTCGAGCTATGGCTATATAAGTTATGCGGTTGTTCTTATCAACTTGGCTGGCTTTGTAGCCATTGGTTACCTTTTAATGCGAACAGGCTATGAAAATAGAAACACGGAACAATTCAATCACTTTAGGTATTTTTGTGGCAAGAAGATAGGCGCATTTTATACAGGGCTCATTACTGCTACGCTTATGCTTCTTATCCCGGTTCTTGTGGCCGGTGCCGGTGCAACACTCTATGAATATTACAGGATTAACCCCTATATTGGCTCTGCAATTATGGCAACATTGGTGTTGGTGGCTTATTTGATTGGTTTTGAACGAATGATAAAAATCGTCTCATCCCTTGGGCCAATTATCATTGCATTTTCTTTGAGTGTTGGGATTATTACATTATTTATGAGTAGGGGTAATTGGGCTAAAATTCCATCCTACGAAAGTACGCTTGCTCCATATCATGCCGCGCCACATTGGATTCTCAGTGGGCTGCTATATCTTGGTTTAAACTTCTTTCCTGGCAGCACCTATTTTACACAACTGGGTGTTGCTGCTTCCTCAAAAAAAGAGTTGAAATACGGAGCAGTATTAGGTGGAACGGTACTTATATTATCTATTACAGTAATGAATACTGCAATTATGCTCAACGGAAATGCAACTGCTGGAGTGGATATTCCGGTTTTGTACCTTGCTCGAAAAATAGCCTATATTTTTGGTGCTATTTTTTCTATTGTGTTAGTACTAGGGATTTTTTCGTCATGCTCAGTCATGATGTGGTCGGTATGTAGTCGATTTGCATTCAAAAAGAAAAAATGGAATGCCTACTGTGCCATTGGTGTTGCTGTTTTTTCGTATCTTGTCAGTTTACTTTCCTTTGGAAAACTAATTGGCACAATTTACCCACTGATTGGTTATATTGGACTTGTTTTTATTGCTTGTGTTTTCTATAAAGGAGTAAAAAGAAAGAATAAGCCCATTTCCATTTGTAGAGATAAGAAAATTTGAACCTGAAGGAAATGAAATATTTAGTGATCAATCAGAAGGAATAGAGGCGATGAAGCATGGTTATTGAGACGGAAAGATTAATTTTAAGAGAAATGAGGGAGAGTGACTATGATGCCCTTTATGCTGTATTAGCTGATTCTGATATTATGCAGCACTATCCTTATACCTTTGATGAAGAAAGAGTTCGAGGTTGGATTAAAAGAAATATGGAGCGCTATAAAATATTTGGATTTGGACTATGGGCAGTTACATTAAAAGAGACAGGCGAGATGATAGGAGACTGTGGCTTGACCCTGCAGCTTATTGGGGGACAGATAAAGCCTGAAATCGGGTATCATATTCGTAGAGAGTGCCAACGAAAAGGGTATGCCAAAGAAGCCGCCAGAGCAAGTCGGGATTGGGCTTTTAGATATACGCCGTTTAATAGGCTTTATTCTTATATGAAATATACCAATGTGGCTTCTTATGCCACAGCTATTTCTAATGGCATGAAACAAGTCGATGAATTTGAAGATGATATCAATGAAATCACAAGGGTATATGCCATTAGCCGAGAGGAATGGAAAAAACTTTAATGAAGGAGAATACATATGGTTAAATTAGCAATTATTGGTATGGGCAATATGGGATGTAAATATGCAAGAATGCTTCTTGATAATAGAGTTACAGGAGTTGAACTTGTAGCAGTTACAAG
>JAEZKI010000030.1 GCA_023415525.1 Bacillota bacterium
CACACCAAGAAAAAGCGGAAAGAATGAACAGTGGACAAGAGAATCTTTACTATGAATTTGGGCTGAAAAATGAAGATGTGGTACGACTTATTTTTATTGATGCCCTCAAGAAAAAGGGAGGAAATAAGGTATTTTTTGAAATGATTGATCAGATGACTCGATTAGAGTCTAATGGGAGTGATGCGTTACTTCATGAAAGGCGTGTAGCTGAGTTTTTCACCTCATTTTTGCCATGTTGTGCCTATATATGTTTTGCAGATGGATTTACAGAGTATTTTCATATGGAACGAAAGGTATTTGATGAACTGTTTATGGACATCTTTAATAAGACTCATGGAGCCTATCATAAAAATCATTTATAGCCTAAATCATGAAGGAATGTATTGAGTCATGTAAAAAAATGAATGAATAAGGGGAAATAAATATGGAACCAACAATTACTACTATTCCGCTTTCTGGCGTGAACTGTTATCTTCTTCGTCAGGATAACAACTTTATTTTGTGTGATACAGGTGGGCCACTAATTTTTGATAAGGTCTTTGATAATCGAAGAGAGGAACTTATAAGAGAGCTTGAAAAACAAGGGTGCTGTAAAGGAAACTTAAAACTCATCCTATTAACCCATGGGGATAATGATCATGTTGCTAATGCTGCTTTTCTTCGAAAGACCTTTGATGCTCCTATTGGTATGCATAAAGACGATCTTTTTTTAGTAAATAAGCCTTCGATGGAAGCTATCCTTATTAATTTTAACAGCAGGTATATAGTGATAAATAGTATTGCAAAGGTTATCAAGAAGAAGTTTACTAAAGTACTACAGCACACTTTAGATGAATTCGAATCCTTTTTGCCTGATTTTTATTTTGAAGAAGGAGATGAATTGCTGTCTTATGGCATTGATGGGAAGATTTTTCATTTGCCAGGACATACGCCAGGTTCTATAGGTGTTCTGACTTCACAAGGTGGGTTGATCGCAGGAGATACGCTACAAAATGTAAAAAAGCCTGGTGCAGCTACGAATGCCCAAGATTTTAAGACCTTAAATAAAAGTATTCAAAAGCTAGAGGGAATGAAGATTTTAAAGGCTTATCCAGGTCATGGTAAGCCTTTTTCATATCATAAACATGCTAAATAATTAGATAAATAGACAGCTTAGGGGATTAAAAGGATATAAACGTAATAAAGATTTAAATGGGATAGAGGTTTAAACTCAATAGAGATTTAAACCCAATAAAGAACTAAAGGAGAATGATGGGATGCATCAAAAAATACGAAAAGTGAGTCAAACCTTGTTTACCATACTTTTTTTGCCTTATGTATTAGGCCTTTTATGGGGGCCAGTATTTGCCCCATTCCTAGGACATTTTAAATATGAAGAGGTGCTTTACTTTATTAGAAGTGCCATTGTGCTTTGGATACTGGTTTTTATAGGTTCTCTATTTTTTAGAAGAAGTTATTGTAGTCATATTTGCCCGATGACAGGTGCCTTTACCTTTATAAGCTTTATTACAAAATCAAAAGAAGTTATGTCCATGCAATTCCCTAAAATACTTAAATATATTATTTTAGCATTATGGACATTAGCTTTTGCCTATACAAGTGTGGCTTTATGGCAAATAAAATGTCACGGCGTAGAACTACCAAGTATTTATGCAAGCCATGAAGTGGCTATATTTTATGGCTTGTATTTTATTTCAGGAATCTTGATGCTCACCGTGGGTAAGAGTAAGACGCAGCATTATGTGTGCCCTTTTTCACCTTGGATGATAACAGGCATGAGGCTTGCAGACTGGATGAAATGGCCTTCCTTAAGAATAGTGGTACATAAGGAGAAGTGTAAAGAGTGTAAGCAATGTAATAAAGTATGTATGATGAATAATAATGTCTATGAAATGGTTCAAAACCAAGCCTTTCAGCAAGAAGAATGTATAAATTGTGGAGCATGTGTAGAAGTATGCAAGTTTAATGGAATGAGTTATAGCTGGACAAAGGAATAAGCATTGACATTAACCAAGATTGGATGTAATCTACAAGCAATATGGGATAAAAGGTGGGATAGAGAAGATGATACGAGGCTTGATTTTATATTATTTAAATATTAAACCCACTCATGGCTATGAGATTCAGAGGTTTATTCAGTTATCCGGTATGGAGCAATGGGCTAAAATCCAATCAGGTTCCATTTATTATGCCTTAAGTAAGTTGGAAAAGGAAAAAAATATTCAGGTTCAAAGAGAAGAGACAACAGGGGCAAGGATTCGTAAGATTTATGAGATTACACCTTTGGGGCGTGAAAAACTTCAAGAAGAAATGAGAATGGAGCTAGCAACGCCTATTATGCCTATTGGCTCCCTTAAATTTATTATTGAACCCATTATAGGCTCATTAGGCCAAGAGGTAATGGAAGACGTCTTAAAAACGCATATTGAAGAGTTAAAAGAGAAGAAGGATTATTGGAACGTGTGGAAGAAGGCTAAGGCAGGGGAGGAAGCGGATGGTTTAACAAAGTTGGCCTTTGATATGACTATCCATAGCTTGGAGGAGCAAATCGCCTGGCATCAGGAATTGCTAAATAACCTAGGATTCTATATAGGGAAAAGTCAAGTCTTAAAAGAATTTATTCAAGTATTTGAACCAGATTCTCTAAAGGAAGGACAAGAGGATTTAGAAGTGGCAGAAAAGATAAGATTTATTGAAGAAATTAAAGATGTAGTAGAGAAAAATCCAGAATTGGCCATTGAAAATCTCAATCGTATTATTGAGGAGATCAAAAACAATCATTAGGTGCTTAGTGAGGAGAGAAGTAGTCATAAATCTAGCCGAGATCCACTTCTTTTTTGACTTGCTATTTATGTCTATCAAATAATACTGTATAATAGACATAAATTCAGAAATGGGAGGAGATTGAGAAATGAATAATTTTAGATTTTATGCGCCAACCTATTTTTCTTTTGGCGAGGGAAGTGAAAGGGACGTTAGCCAGCTTATAAAACGCTTTGGTGGAAGTAAGGTCTTATTACATTATGGTGGTGGCTCCATCAAGCAAAATGGTGTTTTTGATGCGATCACAGAGTCTCTTCAAGAAGCTGGGATTCCCTATGTTGAATTGGGAGGTGTAATGCCTAATCCTCGTAGTGGATTGGTTTATAAGGGTATTGAACTGTGTCGTAAAGAAGGTATTGACTTTATTTTAGCTGTAGGTGGTGGAAGTACCATTGATTCAGCAAAAGCTATTGCCTTAGGGGTGCCTTATGAAGGGGACTTCTGGGATTACTATGGAACGGACAAGCCAGTAGATGAAGCTTTACCTATAGGAACAGTTTTAACCATTGCCGCAGCAGGTAGCGAAGGTTCACCTGATTCAGTTATTACCCTTGAGGAGGGGATGCTGAAGTGGGCAACAAGTGGGGAGGCTTTACGTCCTAAGTTTTCTATTCTTAACCCTGCTTTTACCTGTAGCTTATCCGCTTATCAGACAGCCTGTGGAATCACTGACATTATGGTTCATGTATGTGAACGTTATTTTACACGTACTA
>JAEZKI010000062.1 GCA_023415525.1 Bacillota bacterium
ACGCAGTACTTCGTCATTTAAGCCACCTGTTAGTTCCTTACGATAACGGGCAATAAAAGGAATGGTATTCCCCTCTTCAATAAGCTTAATCGTATTTTCCACTTGGGTTCTTTTAATTTTCAGTTCGTCTTGTAAAATTTGTACAATATCCATTTTTCTTCTCCTTACTTTGCTAAAAACGAGAGGTCCTTCTTCTCTGTAAGACATCGTCTATTTAACACCATTACCTTTATCTTATCACAAAATCTTCCAAAAAGACAGGCATCACTAGTGGACATTACTAGACTTATAGTTCTCATCCCTCAATATCCAATCCGCCCTAGTCGCATTGTTTCTCCCTCAAAGCCCTTATTTTCCATGCAGTGTCTGTCCCTACTCGCGGCGTATGAACAATCATCTTTAAATCCCTATGATCAGATAACTCAAAGTTACAAACTTCAAATTCTAACTGCCCTACAATGGGACGATTCAGTTTTTTATTCACCTCACTGTTGTTTTGAATTTCATGCAAAGATCATAGATTTTCGAAGGCTTTACTTTGCTCCTTAAGCTCATTAATAAATTCCGTCAGCCAGGCATCCTCCACATACTTTCCACAACTGGAACGAAATTTGCCCACTAATAACTTGGCATAAGTCTCCCATTCTCTATAAAGGCTTTTATATTTTTCATCAGTAAACATAGCCCATACAATATTTCTCTCCCTACTATTCATTTGACTAAACTCTCCAAATAATAGGCAAGCCTCTCTATTCCAACCTACTACATTCCAACGCTGATCTGTCATTAAGGTGGGACAGTCTACAAGACTATCCAAAACCTGCTGCAATACAGGACTTATAGCGCCTTGATAGTCTGGAATATCTACTGGAACAGGTTGATTGGCTAAAAGATAAAGATGCCTACGCTCTTGTTTATCAAGTAATAATACCCGTGATAGACTCTCTATAACTTGTGCAGAAACATGAATTTCTCTTCCTTGCTCTAGCCAAGTATACCAAGTTAAACCCACTCCTGCTAGTTGAGCTACTTCTTCTCTCCGTAAGCCAGGTGTATGCCGGCGTGATTTATTCTCTAAGCCTACTTGAGAGGGTAAAATCTTAGCACGACGTGTCTTCAGAAAGTCTGCCAGTTCACTGTATCTATTTTTTTCATCTTTCATTGGAAGTTCCCCCCTTCCTATTATTATTTATACTAGTATATTTTGACTCCTAGCTCTCTTATAAATTTTATCTTATTATAAAACTAAGGTTCTATAAGAACCAAAATAAATGACTACAAAAATGGAGGTTATTGATTATGAAATTTTTATGGACAACAATTAATGTAAAAAACATGGATGAATCAATTGCTTTTTATTCTAACCTACTAGGACTCAAGCCCATTAGACGTTTTCCTGCTGGCCCTGGCATAGAAATCACCTTTATGGGAAATGGTACAGAAAACGAAACCCTTGTTGAACTCCTCTACGATGCCAATGCACAAGAAATAGCTTTTGGCGAATCCCTATCTATTGGTTTTGCAGTTACTTCTGTAGATGCCATGTTAGAAACCATTAAAAGCTTGGGACTTTCTGTACATAGAGGTCCCATCAAAACACCTACCTCTACTTTTTTAACTGTTAAAGATCCTAATGGCCTCAATGTGCAATTATTTCAGCAAAAATAGAGTATACATGGTCCATGCAATCTCTATGCTCCATTTTTATTCAACAATTGTATAATTAAAAAGAGAGCTGAATCAAAAACCATATAAATGATGAATTTAGTTCAGTTCTCTTTAATTTCTTATATTTTACTTCTACTTCATTAGCATCTTAATTTCTTATAAAATAAAACTTATGTCACTTCATCATCAACATCTGCATGAAAAAATAAGTTTTTACACTATCTAGCTCGTTTTGAAATTTTCATAACTCCTTCTCTTCCAAATAAAATATCTTCTATCTATTAAGAAGAAATCCTTATCTATCTTTGCTTATGTCTAACTAAGTTTAATATAACTTCTTAAAAGCAAGCTCATTATAACACCTTCATCTACAGCTATTACTTATGTCAAAAGCTCTTTATTCAAATCAAATTCTTTCTATCACAGTCACCAAATATGTATGTGATTTACTTTTCTCTAATTTTATTTCACCCATATCATCTAAATACCTATCTATAGAATTAGTATTAATATAACCATTACTAATATCTCTATCAATATCACATGCAATTGCTTTTATAAAACTCCTATAGGATTGTTTTACTTTCAGAATGGTATCTTTATCTAATATATGTTTTCCTTTGTTTATATAATAGTAATAATCCATTAATGCAAGCGGTATTCCTACTGAGTTACCTGGTTTAAATCTCTCCATACATGCATTTATAATTACATTTATTTCACTTTCTTTTTCACTTTCTTTTTCACTTTCTTTTTGAAGTGCTATACAATAAAACGCCATTAAACTCTTAATACTTTTTATAAACCAAGCATTCTTATCTAAACTTGCTAATATACTTGATTCCGAAGTATACCTTTTTTTAACGATTCCTTTTTTATATGTAATGCAGTATCCCTGTCTATCATAAAAAACTCCTATAAATATAATAGGCACTCCTTTCCCAAACACGCCTGCTATAAATATAAAAAAACATACAACTAATAGTATTACCATGTGTAACCCTATACCTTCAGGTCTTTCTCTAAATAATGGGCTAACAGTGAAAAAGGATAAAATAGTAATAAAAAGGCACACTTTAAAAGAACTCTTACTTGCTAAATGTGTAAAACGATTTTTATTGTTATCATCAATGTCTCTACTAAGATTTGTATTAAAGAAAGCCTCTTTTACTTCAGCTATATGTATACTCTTTGAATACTTTTGATATCTTTCTAGCAGATGTTCTAAATTTTCACTAACATCCTCCATTTTCCATTCCTTCTTATTCGGGAAAAATGAGGAATACCAAAATTCTTGATACAATTTATTAAGCATTTTATGATGCGTATTA
>JAEZKI010000009.1 GCA_023415525.1 Bacillota bacterium
GGCCTAAGGATGAACGAGATGGAAGTGTAGCTTACTATCTTTCTGAAAAGGTAGTATCTGATGAAGTAAAAGGTGTAGGGGCACTTATGATGGCCTACAGTGAACATTTAAAATTAAAGCAAAGTGATTATACATGTGAGGAAGTGAAATAATGACAGGAGCAACAACAAATAGTACAAAAAGTAGTACTTGGAAAAAAGTATTAAAAGACAACATGGGATATGTCTATTTACTGCCTTGGCTGATTGGCTTTTTAGTTTTTAAATTTTATCCTTTCTTGTCTTCTCTTTATTACAGTATGACAAACTATAACCTATTTAAAGAAGGAACAAATTTTGTAGGGTTAGATAATTACGAAGCGATACTTAATACAAGTAAGTATGTAAAGTCCTTTATTGTAACCTTTAAATATGCTTTTATGACAGTTCCTTTAAAACTTTTATTTGCGTTATTCATTGCATATATATTGAATTTTAAATTAAAGTTTATCAATTTGTTTAGAACGATTTATTATATTCCTTCTATATTAGGAGGTTCTATAGCTATTGCTGTTTTATGGCAATTCCTATTCCAAAATGAAGGTTTAGTTAATATGGCATTGGCAGTTTTTGGTGTAGAACCTATTAACTGGTTAGGAAGCAGTGATCATGCCTTATTTGTTATCTGCTTATTAAGAGTATGGCAATTTGGTTCAGCAATGGTTATCTTCCTTGCAGCACTTAAAGGTGTTCCAGCTGACTTATATGAAGCAGCAGCTATAGATGGTGCAGGTAAAGTGCGTCAATTCTTTAAAGTGACACTCCCTATGATTACACCTGTTATCTTCTTTAATTTAATTACTCAATTATGTCAAGCTTTCCAAGAATTTAATGGCCCATTTGTTATTACAAATGGAGGTCCACAAGGTTCTACCACTTTAATCTCTATTCTTATTTATCAAAATGCCTTTAAGACTTATAAAATGGGACTTGCAAGTGCTATGGCATGGCTATTATTTATAATTGTCGCAACATTCACTGCCATATCTTTTATTAGTCAAAAATACTGGGTATATTATAGTGATGATGATGAAAGGTAGGAGATAGAATGAGCAGAAAACAACGTAATTACATTAATTTGTTTTTTAGATATTTTGTATTAATTGTTATAGGTATTGCAATGATTTATCCTATGATCTGGATGGTTGGTTCTTCTTTTAGGGATAATAATGCAGAGATTTTTAGTTCAATTGGTTTTATTCCTAAAAATCCTACTTTTAAAGGTTATATTGAAGGTTGGAAGGCCACAAATTATTCTTATGGCCACTATATGTTAAATACCTACTTATTTGTTATTCCTAAAGTATTAGGAACGATTTTATCAGCTACTTTAACAGCTTATGCTTTTACACGTTTTAAATTTGTAGGTAAAAATCTTTGGTATGGACTGATGATGGCTACTTTATTCTTACCTCAAGTTGTTATGAACATTCCTCAGTTCTTACTTTTCACTAAAATGGGTTGGGTAGATAGTTATTTACCACTAGTTGTGCCAAGTTTCTTTGCTTGTGATACATACTTTGTCTTTATGCTTGCCCAATTTATGCGTTCTGTTCCAAAAGAATTAGAAGAAGCAGCTGAGATTGATGGATGTAATTCCTTTATGCGTTTACGTCACGTTATTGTACCAATGGTAAGACCAGCTATAGTATCAAGTGCGCTTTTCCAATTTATGTGGTCGTCTAATGACTTTATGGGGCCTCTTATCTATGTTAACTCAACAAGTAAGTTCCCAGCAGCTTTAGGACTAAGACTATTTATGGACTCCGAAACAGGTTTCCAATGGAATAAAGTTTTGGCACTATCTATTATTACCATCTTACCTTCTCTAATCGTATTCTTCTTAGCACAAAATGAGTTCGTTGAAGGTATTTCTGCTGGTGGCGTTAAAGGGTGATGGTTTAAATTACATGGTAAAGGTAGGATTGTAAAATGGAGTTCAAAATTATATTTCAGACAGCTAGAAAGATTACAATTGAACTGCTCAATGCAGGCGTATATTATACAGCAGAGGAATATGACATTTTCTTAGACAATCAATTTGTGGTCAGTTCAAAAAAAGTAGTGGAGACCATAGAAGGTCTTGAGCCTAATAGAGAATATGAATTACAACTAAAGAGTAAGACAGGTCAGTCCTCTCTTGTTAAATTTAAGACAGACTATGAATTTGTTACCTTAAATGTAAGAAAGTTTGGGGCGAGAGGAGATGGTATCCATGATGATACCATCTGCATCCAAGCGGCCATTAATGCTTGTCCAGCCCATAGCCGTGTTTATATTCCAAAAGGAGTATACAAGGTATCTTGCTTATTCCTAAAGAGTGATATAACCATAGATATTAATGAGGGAGCTACTTTATCAGCTTATACAGATAGAGAGAAATTCCCAATCTTACCAGGACTTATTGAAAGCTATGATGAAACAGAAGAGTACAACTTAGGAACCTGGGAAGGTAATCCGTTAGAGATGTTTGGAAGCATTATAACAGGTATTCATGTTTCCAATGTAGTCATTACAGGAAAAGGAACCATTGATGGAAATGCGAGTTTTGAAAATTGGTGGGAAGGTGAAGGACGTGAAAAAATAGGAGGAGCCTATAGACCACGTATGATCTTTTTAAACCATTGTGAAAACATTACTGTACAGGGTTTAACCATTCAAAATAGTCCTTCATGGAATTTACATCCTTACTTTTCAAATCACACCCGTTGGATTGATATGCGTGTATTAAATCCAAAGTTATCACCTAATACAGATGGTATGGATCCAGAGTCTGTTAATGGTTTAGAAGTAGTAGGCGTTTACTTCTCTTTGGGAGATGATTGTATAGCCATAAAATCAGGCAAATTCTACATGGGACATAAACATAAAGTAGCTTCTCAAAATATAGAGATTCGCCAATGTTATATGAGACATGGTCATGGCTCTGTTACCTTGGGAAGTGAGATGGCAGCAGGCGTTAAGAATCTAGTTTGTAGGGATTGTATTTTTGAGGATACCGATCGTGGGTTACGGGTAAAAACACGAAGAGGTCGTGGAAATGATGCAGTTATTCAAGATATTCTTTTTGAAAATATCAAGATGGACGGCGTCCTCACACCTTTTGTTATTAACTCTTATTACTGGTGTTGTGACCCGGATGGGCGTTCCGAGTATGTAAAATGTAAAGATGCTTTACCAGTTGATGAGAGAACACCTTTTATCAAGGGGATTAAGCTAAAGAATATTGAAGCTAAAAATTGTCATGTAGCAGCTAGTTTTATTTATGGACTACCAGAAGCAAAGATAGAAGAAGTTGTCATGGAAAATGTACATATGGATTTTGCAAGTCATCCTACACCTGAGTATCCTGCTATGATGGCTGATGTAGAGCCTTGTACCAATAAGGGCATTTATATTAATAATGTGAAAAAACTTGTTATGAAAAATGTTACGGTTATTGGTGCAAAAGGAAGTCCTATAGAAATCCATAATGTAGATGAAGTAGAAGAATAATTCTATAAATTCTGCCACAATAGTTTGAAATGGGGATTAAATATGTTAAAATATTTAGTAAGGTTATAAAATATAATTATGGGTAGGATAACAAATGGTAGATGTAAGTAAGAAATCATTAGTAGATGAGGCTTATGAGAAGATTCGGCAAAAAATTTGTGACTTTGAGATGTTGCCCGGACAAAGCATTTCGGATTTTAAATTGTGCAAAGAATTAAATATGAGTCGTACCCCTATCAGGCAAGCCCTTCAAAAAATTGAAGATGATGGTTTGATTCGCCATGATGGAATGGGGACGGGTTATACTGTATGTGATATTACACCAGAAGAAATTGTGGATTTATTTGATGCTAGAATAAGTATTGAACTAAATTGCATAGAGTTAGCTTTTAAAAGAGGAATTCTAAAGGAAGATATTACATCGCTTATTTATTTTAACGAAAAGATGAATGAGGCCAATCTAAAAGACAAAATGAAGCAACAATTTTTATATGATCAAAAGTTTCATGATAAACTAGTGTACTTATCTCACAATACACGTTTAATTAAATTTAATGATAGCCTATTGCTTCAATTTAGTCGTATACGTGTCTTATCCTATTTGGAACGTTCCTATCAACAAAAAGCATATGATGACCATAGTTGTATCATTAAACATATACAAGAGTATGAACTAGACTATGTGTTGAAGGCTTTGAGAGAACATATTGAAAGTACAAAAGCAAATTATATTAGCTTACTGAAAGATAAAGAAAAAATGGAGTCCTTTGGAGTCCTAAGTATATTAATGAAAAGTGGCTCTTAAGCTAGCTATTTATATAAAGATAAAAA
>JAEZKI010000115.1 GCA_023415525.1 Bacillota bacterium
GGCAAGGTGCTCAATATGTGGGAATGGGTAAAGAGGTTTATGAAAAGTTAACGTGTAGTAAAGTCTTATTTGATAAAGCAAATGGGCTTCTGGACTGGAATGTAAAAGAAGTTTGTTTTGAGGATCAAGAAGGCAAATTAAATCAGACCCGTTATACCCAAGTCGCCCTCTTTACCACCAACTGTGCTATTTATGAAGCCCTTAAAGAAAAGGGCATCAAAGCAGAGGCTATGCTTGGTTTTAGCTTGGGCGAGTATAGTGCCCTTGTGGCAAGTGGCATAGTAAATTTTGAAGAAGGTTTAAAATTAGTAGAGAAGAGAGCGCGCTACATGGAAGCTTGCAGTCAGCAGAAGCCTGGTGGTATGGTAGCCGTAATCGGACTTTTTATAGATCAAATAGAAGAAGTTTGTGCAAAGGTAAACAAGGAATGTCCCTTTATTCAAGTAGCTAATGACAACTGTGAGGGACAGGTGACTCTATCTGGAACAAAAGAGGCCCTTATCTTTGCCGAGAAAGAATTGAAGTCAAAAGGCGCTAAGCGTATCATACCTCTTCAAGTAAGTGGAGCTTTCCATAGTCAGCTTATGGAGGAAGCAGCCACTAAGCTTCAAAAGGAGTTAGGTACCATTACTTTTAATCAAGCAAAGGTTCCAGTTGTAAGTAATGTGACGGCAGCATTTATGGACCAAGAAGAAGCAAGAGAAAATATTCCCTTACAAATTGTAAAGGGGGTACGCTTTAGAGAGAGTATTCTCTACCTTATAGACCAAGGCTATGATACCTTCATTGAAGTAGGTCCTAAAAAAACACTCACTAACTTAGTGAAAAAAATAAATAAAGAGGTACAGGTTCTTCAAGTAGAAGATGAAAAAAGTTTAGAAGAAGCAGTTAAGGCCTTAGGAGGTAAAATATGTTAAAAAATAAAGTAGCTCTCATCACTGGAAGTGTAAGGGGAATTGGAAAAGAGATTGCTAAGGTTTTTGCAGAAAATGGTGCAAAAGTGGTCATTAATTATTCTTCACCTAGTAGAGAAGAAGAAGCTAACAAGGTCATTGCTGAAATAGAAGCAGAAGGTGGAGTGGCCTATGCTCTTTGCGGAGATGTCACTTCAGCAACAGAAGCAGAAAAACTTATTAAAGAAACGGTTAATAAGTTTGGTCAATTGGATATACTGGTAAATAACGCAGGGATTACAAAGGATATGCTTATTTTACGTATGAGCGAAGAGGAATTTGACCAAGTACTTGCCACCAACTTAAAAGGTGTTTTTAACTGTACTAAACCTGCAGTACGTGCCATGCTTAAAACAGGAGGGAGTATTATTAATATGACTTCTGTTGTGGGACTTATGGGTAATGCAGGACAATGTAATTATGCTGCATCTAAGGCAGGCATTATCGGATTTACGAAGTCGGTAGCTAAGGAGATGGCCAGTAAGAATATTCGTGTCAATGCCATTGCGCCAGGGTTTATTGTAACAGATATGAGTAAGGTGCTGCCTGAACGTATTAAGGAAAAGGCAATAGAAAGAATCCCTTTAGGACACTTTGGAGAAGCCAAGGATGTGGCTTATGTGGCACTATTTCTAGGCAGTGAGCTTTCAAGCTATATTACAGGAGAGGTCATTAAAGTAGATGGCGGCATGGCCATGTAAATGGGCAGAGAAAGGGAGAAGAATATGAGTCAGAGAGTGGTTGTTACAGGAATGGGAGTGGTATCTCCTATAGGAAATAAAGTAGAAAGCTATTGGGAAAACCTAAAGCAAGGTGTATGTGGGATTAAGCCTCTTTCACCTGAAAACAAATTAGAAGATTTAAATATTCATGTTGCAGGTGAAGTCACAGATTTTGATGCCAGTAGTTATTTAGATAAAAAGGAGCAACGTCGTTTAGCACGCTTTTCTCAATTTGCTATTTATGCTAGCAAGGAAGCCCTCCTTGATGCGGGAATAGATATGGATAAGGAAGATGTGAATCGGGTGGGAGTTATAATAGGAAGTGGAATTGGTGCTTTATCTGTTATTGAAGAGGAAGCAGCCAAGTTAAGAGAAAAGGGACCTAAACGTGTATCCCCTCTCTTTGTTCCCATGACCATTGTCAATATGGCAGCAGGAAATGTTTCCATTCATATAGGAGCAAAAGGCATTTGTAGTACAGTGGTTACTGCTTGTGCTTCAGGTACTCACTCTATTGGAGAAGCCTTTAGAGCTATTCAGAAGGGTACCAATGATGTGATTTTAGCAGGAGGAACAGAAGCCTGTATTACCCCCCTAGGCATAGCTGGCTTTAATGCCCTCACAGCTCTTTCTACTTCTGAAGACCCTAAAAGGGCTTCCATACCTTTTGATAAAGAAAGAAATGGTTTTGTTATGGGAGAAGGGGCAGGTATAGTGGTACTAGAAGCACTAGAACATGCTAAAAGGCGAGGCGCTAAAATCTTAGCAGAAGTTGTTGGCTATGGTGCCACGGGAGATGCTTATCATATAACAGCACCTGCAAGTGATGGCGATGGAGCTAAAAGGGCTATGGAAGAAGCTATTAAAGATGCAGGGATCAGGCCTGATGATATCGATTATATTAATGCTCATGGTACCAGTACGCCTATTAATGATAAAGTAGAAAGCCTTGCCATTCAGTCTTTATTTGGAGAAGATACAAAGGTAGCTATTAGCTCTACCAAATCCATGACAGGTCATCTTTTAGGAGCAGCAGGTGGAATAGAAGCTATTGCCATTGTAAAAGCAGTAGAAGAAGACTTTATGCCTCCAACTATAGGCTATAGAGTCATAGACGAAGAATGTTCTTTAGACTATATTCCTAATAAAGGACGACAGGGCAGAGTATGCTATGCCATGAGTAATTCGTTAGGGTTTGGTGGACACAATGGAAGTATCATTGTGAAAAAATGGGAGGAATAAAGATGGAAGTAAAGGTTGTAAAAGATTTAATAAAAGAATTTACAGTAGCAGAACTTACAAAGTTATCCCTTAAGTGTGAAGACTTTGAACTTATACTAGAAAAGCAAGAAACGAAAGAAGTTTATAACTATGCACCTGTGCCTTCTACCAATGTGCAAATTGATACTGTGGCAAGTTCTTATGCTCCAAGTCAAGAAAGCAAAGCCCCAGTAGAAGAAAAGAAGACGCTCAATTCCCCAATGGTAGGCACTTTTTATGCAGCCAGTTCACCACAAGCTGAATCCTTTGTAAAGATAGGAACTAAGGTAAAGAAGGGGCAAGTTATTTGTATTATTGAAGCCATGAAGCTGATGAATGAAGTGGAGGCAGAGATGGACGGAGAAATTACTGAGATTTTAGTTCACAATGAACAAATGGTAGAATTTGCCCAGCCTCTTTTTGCCATTAAATAAATAAAGTTTAAATGAGAAAGTTCATTCTTTATTTAGAGGATGGACACCAGATGATTTTCCATCTGAGAAGGAGTGAAACCATGTTAACAACTCAAGAAATTATGGAGATTATTCCCCATCGCTATCCTTTTTTGCTTGTTGATCAAGCAGAACTAAAAGAGGAAGGCAGTGGAGCTATTGGTTATAAGAATGTAACTATTAATGAGCCCTTTTTTCAAGGGCATTTTCCACAAGAGCCTATTATGCCAGGTGTTCTCATTGTAGAAGCATTAGCACAAGTAGGCGCAATAGCTCTTCTTTCTCAAGAGGAGCATAAAGGTAAAATTGCTTACTTTGGAGGCATAAAAGAAGCAAAGTTTAGAGACAAAGTGTTTCCAGGTGACCGTCTTAAATTGGAATGTACCATTATTAAGCAAAAAGGTCCAGTAGGGGTAGGCAAGGCCATTGCTACTGTAGGAGATAAAAAGGTTTGTGAAGCAGAGTTAATGTTTGCAATTGGGAAGTAGGAGGTGAAGAAGGTGATTCAAAAAGTACTTGTGGCTAACAGAGGAGAGATTGCTGTTCGTATTATACGTGCTTGTCAAGAGATGGGCATCGAGACGGTAGCTGTTTATAGTACCATGGATCAAGAGGCCCTACATGTTAAATTAGCTGATGAAGCAGTTTGCATAGGAGGCCCCCTTCCAAAGGACAGCTACTTGCATATTGAAAATATAATTAGTGCAGCAGTCCTTACAGGTGCTGATGCCATTCATCCTGGCTTTGGTTTTTTATCAGAGAACATGAAGTTTGCTGAGATTTGTGCTCGCTGTAAGATTAAGTTTATTGGGCCTACTTCAGAGATGATTAGCCTTATGGGAGATAAGGCAAAAGCAAGAGAAAAAATGATAGCTGCTAAGGTTCCTGTTGTCCCTGGTTCAGAGGGGAAGTTAAAGAATAGCCAAGAGGCAAGAAATTTAGCAAGAGAGATAGGTTACCCTGTCATTTTGAAAGCTTCAGCAGGTGGTGGAGGCAGAGGAATGCGCATTGTCTGGCAAGAAGAAGAACTAGAAAAGGCTTTTTTAACAGCTAGCAGTGAAGCAAAGGGTGCCTTTGGAGACGGCAGTATGTATCTTGAAAAATATATTGTTAAGCCAAGACATATTGAGTTTCAAATACTCGGGGACAGTTATGGCAATGTGGTGCATTTAGGAGAAAGAGATTGCTCCATGCAAAGGCGCCATCAAAAAGTATTAGAAGAAGCACCTTCAGCTTTTCTTAGTAAACAGTTAAGAGATGCCATGGGGAAGATAGCTGTTCGGGCGGCGAAGGCTGTTAACTATGAAAATGCTGGCACGGTGGAGTTCATTGTGGACGCAAAAGGAAACTATTATTTTATAGAAATGAATACCCGTATTCAAGTAGAACATCCTGTTACAGAAATGATTACAGGGATCGATTTAATTAAAGAACAAATACGTGTTGCAAGTGGAGAAGCTTTATGTTTTAACCAAGAAGACATCTGTTTTAGTGGTCATGCTATAGAGTGTCGCATTAATGCAGAAAACCCTCAACAGCATTTTAGGCCTTGTGCAGGAACTATTGAGAAACTCCATCTTCCAGGAGGTAGAGGCGTAAGGGTAGAAACGGCTCTTTATGAAGGCTACAAAGTGCCACCTACTTATGATTCCATGTTAGCCAAGATTATTACCTATGGTAAAACAAGGAAAGAGGCTATTGCCATAATGGAAAGAGCTTTAGGAGAGCTAGTGATAGAAGGCATAGATACCAATATTTATTTTGAATATCAGCTTTTAGGAACGACAGCCTTTAGGGAGGGAACTTTTGATACGGGATATATTGAGGCAAATCTACAAGCTATTTTGGAAGAGGGAGCTGAAAGTGTATGATGCTAAGTAAACTACTTACTAAAAAAAGGCGCTATGCCGTAGTAGGAGAAAAGCCTGAAAAGGAAGTACTTGTTCCACAGGACTTATATGTTCAGTGCCCAAAATGTAAGAAGAGCCTTTATAGGCAAGATTTACATGAAGCATTAGGAATATGCCCAGCTTGTCAATATCACTATCCTCTTTCACCTAGAGGGAGGCTTTCTATTTTGGTGGACAAAGGAAGCTTTAAGGAAATGGATGGGGATATGACAAGTGGTAATCCTTTGAACTTTCCAGACTATGCCACAAAGCTTTTAGTTAGCCAAGAAAAGACAGAGCAAAAGGAAGCTGTTTTAACGGGTGAAGCCCAAATTAAGGGGAAGAAATGTATCATTGGCATAATGGATTCACGCTTTATGATGGGAAGTATGGGCTCAGTGGTGGGTGAAAAATTGACACATGCTATTGAAAGAGCTACAAAAGAAGGTTTGCCACTTATTATTTTTAGTGCTTCAGGTGGTGCTAGAATGCAAGAAGGTATTTTTTCCCTTATGCAAATGGCAAAGACCAGTAGTGCATTAGCACGACATGATGATGCAGGCCTACTTTTTATTAGTGTATTGACAGACCCCACAACAGGTGGAGTGACAGCTAGCTTTGCTATGTTAGGGGATATTATCTTGGCAGAGCCAGGTGCCTTAGTAGGGTTTGCCGGTCCAAGAGTTATTGAGCAAACTATTAAGCAAAAACTTCCAGAGGGTTTTCAACGTGCAGAGTTTCTTTTGGAACATGGTATGATTGATGAAGTAGTTCCACGTAATAAGTTAAGGATACAACTTGCTCAGCTTTTAGACTTACATCAAAAGGAGGGGACATCCAATGAGTAAGCTTAGCCAACGTATTGATGCCATATATAAAGCCATTCAGGAACTTAGTTTGTTAGAGCAAACTCAGGAGATCGAAGAAGAGCTTAATCGCCTAAAGCGATTGGCTTATACCTTAGAAAGTCAAGCTGCCGATGAATATGAACCCTGGGATAAAGTAGTGATTGCACGAAAGGCAGAAAGGCCAAGAAGTGCTTTTTATATTAAAGAAATAGTAACGGATTTTATGGAGCTACATGGGGATAGAGCCTATAAAGATGATGCAGCCATTATAGGGGGAATAGGAAAAATTGGAGGACATAAGGTAACTGTCATTGCCCATAATAAAGGAACAAATACCAAAGAAAATATGGAACGCAACTTTGGGATGCCCCATCCAGAAGGTTATCGCAAAGCCCTTCGGCTTATGAAACAAGCTGAAAAATTTGAGAGGCCTATTGTATGCCTGATTGATACACCAGGTGCTTACTGTGGATTAGGTGCAGAAGAGAGAGGGCAAGGGGAAGCTATTGCCCGTAATCTCTTAGAAATGTCACGTCTTCGCGTGCCTATTATTGCAGGTATTATTGGTGAAGGAGGAAGTGGTGGAGCTTTGGCACTAGGTGTTGCTGACTGCTTTTTTATGCAAGAAAACACCACTTATTCTATTCTTTCACCAGAAGGTTTTGCTAGCATTTTATGGAAGGATGTCACTCGAGCTAAAGAAGCAGCCAACTCAATGAAATTAACGCCAAATGATCTCTTAAGCTATGGGATTATCGATAAGATTATAGAAGAACCAGTAGGAGGGGCTCATAAAGACCCTGCTTTAGCCGCCCACTTTCTTAAAGACTTTGTTATTTCTACATTAGAAACCTTAAAACAGCAACCTATAGAGGAATGTCTTAAAAGGCGTTATGAACGCTTTAGGGCGTATGGGGAGTATCAATAAGTATTAAAATATTATGTAATATAAGAATAAATCTAAGATTTAATCTATTAATTAAAGCATTGTATTATTTTTTGTAAATGGTTTAATAAAAATAGGAATATTACATAACTAGGAGGTAGTACTTATGATCAGAAAAATGAGAAATACTGAAGAAGAAATACAAGCTGTTATGAATATTTGGCAAGAAGCGACTATTAAGGCACATCCCTTCATTCCAGAAGATTATTGGAAAAAAAACTATAGTTTAGTAAAAGAAACATGCTTACCCTTATCTATCACCTATGTGTATGAAGAGGAGAAAAGAGTAAAAGGCTTTATTAGTATTTTAGCAAAGAAGTATGTAGGGGCCTTATTCGTAGGAAATGACTATCAGAATCAAGGCATTGGCAAGCAACTATTAGAATATGTAGGTAAACTTCATCATCCACTGACTTTATCCGTTTATAAAAAGAATGAAAGAGCCCTTCAATTTTATCTTAATAATGGTTTTCAGTTAGGGGAACTAGATAAAAATGAAGATACAGGTGAAGAAGAGTATACTTTACAAAGTGTATAAAGAATTAAAACTCCAAGATTTAAGGACAATATGTCCAAGAACCTTGGAGTTTTTTTAGGTAGAGAACAATTTATTGAAGAAATGGAAATATATAAACTAATTATTTGGAAAATATATAATATACTTAAAATAAATGGTTGAATATTTGTTAAATTATAAGATAATAACTATAAGAGGTATTAAGTGTATAAAAAGGAAATAAATATAAACGGGTAAGTGAGGGGTATAATGAAGCGTTACGCTATGCTAGGGGTACTTAAACTATCAATGTTTTTAAAAAAGAGACTACCGGAGGAATACTTTGTAAGATATGGGGGATTACTGGACAAAAATATTACAGTAGAAAAGCTAGAGGAGTTGGTTCATAACTATGAAATAGAGTACTTAAAAAATGAGCCAACAACTTTGAGAGATTATCGTATGCAAAGATTATTAAGTTTTTGTCAAGGGAATAGAATAGCTATAACCTGTATCGAACTTGCACTAGTAGAGTATATGGATCCTACTGTAAGTGAGCTATTTAAATTGATTTGCTCCCGATGTGAGCAGGGCATAACACTTGAGGTAGCAGCAAAAATAACTTATGAAGATAAGGAGATATTTGAAGAGGTTGAAGAACTATGGGAAGCATATACTCTCTTGCGCATTATTTTAGAACCGCAAGATTTAAAAGGGGATTATGTACATAACGTATTTAAAGTAAATAGCAAGTTAATTGCTTTCATGGATGGATTAGATAAGAGGCAACTCGCTTCTATTACACAAATGGACTTTTTTGAACATCAAGCTCCATTAGAAGAATCCATCTTGTATACTGAGGAAATTAATGAGATTTCAAGAAACATTGAAGCCTTGCTAAAAAGAGAAGCCTTAAATCCTGTTATTCATATTTCTGGTGAAAAATTAAGTGGGAAAAAGTTTATGCTCAAGCATATTGCTCAACAGATAGGGTATGATGTTCTATTTTTTGATTGGATGGCGCTACAAGAAGGAGAGGAGACCATTGAGATTAATCATATGATGAGAGAAGCCTTTATATTTCAAGCAGCTATTTGTGTGGACAATATAGAAAGGGTAGAAAATCAAGAAAAGGCCTTCCGATTTATTAAGCATCTACTAAAGGAAATGGAATTTATGAAGGTTCCTATGTTTATTATCTCCAATACCACATTTAGAATGGCTCCCTTCATTGATAATCAAGTCTATGAGTTTAAAATGAAGAAGTTAACCAGTTTTCAAAGCTTTAGGGTATGGGAGACCTTCTCAAAAAACTATTTAGAGGAAAAACAACTGAATATTAAAGAACTCTCAACAAAAATGAATATTTCCATTGGCTACATAGAAAAGATTGTTAAGTTATTAGCTTTGTCAGAGGAACAAGTATTAGAAGACCACAAAGTGGCTAAGGTGTGTTATCAAATACTAGATGATGGTAAATACAATAGTATAAAAAGGGTGGAAAGCAATTATCAGTGGGAAGATTTAAAACTAGAGGAGAAGGAAAAGCATGTTTTAAGAGATATTTATCACCAAATCATCTATAAGTTTAAAGTATTTAATGACTATGGATTAAAAGAACAGTATCCCTATGGACAAGGTGTAGCTATTTTGTTCTCTGGACCTCCAGGAACAGGAAAGACCATGGCAGTCCATGTATTAGCCAATATGCTAAACTTAGAATTATATAAGGTGGATTTATCTCAAATAGTAGATAAATACATTGGAGAGACAGAAAAAAGGCTAGAGGATATTTTTTCCAAAGCAGAACAAAGTAATATGATTCTTTTCTTTGATGAAGCAGATGCTATTTTTGGGAAAAGAGGAGAAGTCAATGATCCACGAGACAGATATTCTAATACAGAGGTATCGTACATACTGCAGCGGATAGAGGAGTTTGATGGCATTGTCATTTTAGCCACTAACTATAGGAACAATATCGATAGCGCCTTTATTCGGCGCATCCGTTATGAGGTAAAGTTTTCACTACCTAGTGAGGCCATTCGAAAAGAAATGTGGGAAGCTTTGTTTCAGTCTAAAGTACCTATTCAGATGTTAGATT
>JAEZKI010000183.1 GCA_023415525.1 Bacillota bacterium
CACCTGTACCCATTCCAACGCCAGTCCATATAAAATCTCTTGCCATACGCAAAGAGGACATCCAAATTTTTACACGTACTAAAGTTGATGACTCCTCCATATTTCCAATACTGGCAAAGCGATTAATAATACTGTCTGGCAAAACTAAAGGGGCTACTAAAACTGCTGGAATAAAAAGTCCCCATAGCCTTCCATTATAGAAGGTCATAAAAATAATAATGGCAACACCAAAGCCTAACCAACATCCTCTCGAGTAAGTAAGGGCTAAACAGAGAATCATTACTCCTGTACAACCCAAGTAAACTAATCGAGGTAACATCTTTAACTTACTCACTACCAATCCCATACCTAAGCTAGTACTTAAAATAAGATAGGCTCCTAAAACATTAGGATTCTCCAAGGTGGAATAGGCACGCATCTTAAGATCCTCAAACATCTCTTGATCTACCCAACCACTATTGGCATTCCCTCCAAAGATATACTGCATAATGCCATAAAAGCCTACTAAGGTCCCAGATAAAACAAAGAGTTTGACTAAATTCATGAGTATTTCTTTTCTATTGGTAATGTTGATACTCATTATATAAAAGCCCATAAAGAATACATAAATGATCCAAAGAATGAGACTACTCATTCGGCTATACGAATATAAAGTGGCTACAAAAAAGACAGCAAGTAATGCCATAATAACCAGCCCTACCTCATCTAGTAACCATTTAAAGCTTCTCTCTCTAAAGCTTTTAATTAAAAGGGAGCATATAGTCAAAAAGACTAAGGCTAACACATATTTAGTTCCTAAAAGAGGGGCTACAAAGATAATCCCATACAGCCCATATTCTACCTTGTAAAAAACAATAAAGCTAGCTGTAAAGCCTGCTATTAAAACAACTGCCATAAGAGGTCCTATTTGTGCTCCCATAAGGGCAGTCAATAAACCTAAACTTATACCATAAAGGAGATGACGCCCTCTCTTTTGAGGTGTATAAAAACTAAAGTTGATTTTAAAAGCTAAAAGATAGAAGATACCTTGCATGACTTTACTATGCTCAATCATGCGCATTCCATCTCTATTCATAAGGATTCCTATGACACCTACTATAAGAATAGCTAACACTACATACTTATTTAATCCTCTATGTAGCAAAGCATAGAGCCCTGTAAAACTCACTAAAAAAGCCCCTATTAAGTTGGTATTCAAAGAAAATACACTATTTATATAGCGAACTATTTCCTCTAAAACCAAACTCTCTCTTACACCTTGAAAAGAAATCTTATTTCCTATCCATTCCAATAGGTTAAAAGGCAGATAAAATAGTTTATACACTCTACTTTGCTTATAATCCCGTCTTTTTCCTTCTACAAATAATAAAGAATAAAAGAAGCTATTTACAAATAACCTTTCTAGAAAACCATAAAAAGTACTTAGTACCTTATAAAGATAACTGTCCTTATAAAGCACCCATAAATAAAGCAATATTGAGCCAAAAAGGCTATTTTCCATTTATTTCACCTCTCTTTAGTTTTGCTTGAACAAAATCAATAAATTGCCAAACTGCAGAAACCTTTAGTAAAATACAGCTTACGAAATAGACAATAATCCCCACACAAGTAGGTACCAGTACACCTAAGAGTGGCCCTTCGAAAAGCCCTCTTATGGCAAATACTACACCTCCCATCAAAGTCACTGCTAAGGCAATCTTTCCTAAATCTATAAACTCTTGTCTTTGTCCAAAATCTCCCAATTCCTTACTCATCCAAATCAGGTTTAAAATAGCTGTGATAATATAACCCAGGGCAATAGCAAAACCTAAGCCGATGATTCCCATATAACGGGATAAAATAACACTTCCTACAATATTTACACCCATTCCAATCATAGCCGTATACATAGGCGTTTTAGAGTTTCTAAGGGCATAAAAGATTTTATTGAGGATTTCATTATAAGAATGGGCTAACATCCCAAAGCTACATCCCATAAGAGCAGTAGCTGTAAGGGCTGAGTCTGCAGCTGTAAAATTCCCTCTTTCAAAGGCTAACCTTACAATAGGAAGGGCTAATAAAATCAGTCCTATCATAATAGGTGCCATAATAAAGGTAATGATAATAAGAAGCAATCCTCGCATCTTCTTGATCTCATCTTTTCGTCCTGAAGCCTCTGCCTTTGCCAGGTAAGGAAAGCTCAAATTTGAGGCTACAAAAGCAAAAACACCTGTAATGACGATATAAAGCTTATTAGAATAACTTAAGGCCGTAAAAGCCTTTCCTCCATTTAAATAAGAAGACATTCGCAAATTAACAAGGGAAGCTACTGGTGGTGCCCAGGAACTAATGAGAATCGGCACCGCCAACTTAATGGCCATTTTCATCTCTGGTGTATTCAGTTTAAGGGTTGGCTTATACTTAAATTGAAACTTTTTTAGATAAGGTACTTGTATAAAGGCTTGTGCAGCCCAAGCAATAACCCAAGTAATAGCTAGCCCAAAAATACCTCCCTTTTCGATAAAGAAAATAAAATAAACGATGAGAATGATATTAAAAACGACACTCAACATGGAAGTTATATAAAACTCACCATTGGAGTTTAAAATGCCTACAAAAACATAGGTGAGGCCAGTAAAAATAATCATTCCAAACATAATGCGTGACAAGCTAATGGCTAGCTCTGTAGTTGGTGCATCAATTCCTGCTGCAATAAAGCCAATGAGCCACCTATTAAAGAGTAAACCAAAAAAGGTAAGAAGAATAGTGACAACCAATACACCATTTACATAGTCATTGGCAAACTTCATGGCCTTTTCCTTATTCTCTTTTGTTAAAACAGAGTTGTAGATTGGAATAAAAGCGGCTGTTATAACACCACCAATCACTACGTCAAATAGCCTTAAAGGTACCTCTGTAGCTGCTGTAAAGGCAGTAGCTTGTGGGCCTGTGGCATAAACTGCGGCAAGGATCATATCACGAACCAAACCTAATACCTTTGCAAGTATGGTGGTAATGGCCATAAACCCTGCTGTTTTAATGGTCTTACTATAATCCAAATTCTTCACTCCTCATTATTTATAGGAAGCTATGAGCCTTATAACTTCTTCTGTATTTTTCCTAGCTAATCTCTCAAACTCCGCCTTTTGACCTTGTAATTCCTTTTGAAGACTTTGGCGTTTTTCCCATACTTCATTAATCACTGCTAGGAGCTTGTCCTTTTTAAGATCCTGTACCTCTCCTGCTGAATACTGGTGGGTGTAACGCAAAAGCCCTTCTACCTTAGGGTCATAAACAATGCCTACAATGGGTACACACATAGAAACGGCATAAATAAGGGCATGAAGGCGCATGCCAATCATTAAGTCAGAGGCCTTAATAAGTGCCAATAGTTCTGTGATATGATAATCCTTTTTTAAAAGATAGCTAGGTGTCTTCATTTTATCAGCTACCTTTTGGCATACTTCTAAATCTTGACTAAGCTGTAAAGGGGCTAAAAGGATCTGTGCCTGATATTTCTTAGCCATCTCATCAGCTACCTCTGCCAGTACAGTGGTATAAGCTTCTACACAATCCCCCCAAGGACGTACAGATAGGGTAATTAAAGGTTTCCCTTCCACTATACCAAGCTCTTTTATAAGCTTTTTAGCCCTATCTCCTGTTACTTCTTTTAAGGTCATAGCAGGGTCAGCTGTTACCTCTATACGTGGTGTATGAATGCCTAAGCTTTCTATTTCCTCCTTAGACATAGGTTCCCTCAAGGTAATGAGTTCTACCTTATCTAATATTTTCTTACAAAGCTTACGATTCTTTTCTTCTTTAACAGGGCCTATGCCATTGGCATAAAGCATCACTCTTACCTTTAAAAAATGGGCAAGACGAATAAGTCCCAAATAGTAAAGAAGGGAGCGGGTACTAGTAACATCTTGTATGAGACTTCCTCCCCCACTGATGAAAAGGCGAGACTTTTTCATCACCTTAATAATTTGAAACATGTTAAAGCGTGAAATAGACTCTACCCCATATATTTCTTTTGTTTTTTCGGGTGTTTTAGAAAGTACAGTAATTTTTATCTGAGGATTGGCTCTCTTGAGCTCCTCGATCATTCCTAATAATATGGCATCATCACCACTGTTACGAAAGCCATAAAACCCTGATATTAATACATCTATCATCTTGTAAAACTCCTAACTTGACTCATTTGGCTAGTGGCCTGTTCTTTTAAGCACTCAAAGTTTTAATCCTTCAGCACTTTTGCATAAACAGCCAGATTATCATTTGTCATTTTACTTACAGAGTAGTATTTCTCTACTATATCATAACCATACTCTCCCAACCCTTTTCTTCCTTCTTGGCTAAGAGCTAAGAGTTTTTCTAAGTCTTGCTTTAAGAGACTTGGTTCACTGCTTCTTTCTCCTCGGCAAGTAAAGTTAGAAGCTTTTGCCGTTTCCCATTTATCTTTATCAAAAATTCCAATATAGCCTTCATTCCCTGCTACAAGGGTGGGGCACTTGG
>JAEZKI010000205.1 GCA_023415525.1 Bacillota bacterium
TAAGTACTCTTCATACTTCATAACTCCTTCTCCCCAATTACCAATTAAGTATTTTTCACCTTGATTAGACTTATTACCCACGATATCATTTGTTATATCTTTTGCACCATCTGCAATATCTGCTGGCATGCCCTCTTGTTTAAAGCGTTGTGTAGTAAGTACCCAAGGATAGAAGGTTTCTGCAACAGCCCCTCTTCCTTCTGGCTTTTTAAAATTTAAGGTTTGTCTTTCTCTCTCTCTTGGCGTAATCACACTATGCCCTCCTTATATAGATCATGACTTACTGTTCTTTTTCACTTAGCTTTATTATATCGAGTTATAGCCTTCTACAACATGTAATAATCAAAATACTTTCTATAATATACAAAACTATTAATTATCCTGCATATGCTGCTTCACATATTCCCTAGGCGTACAACCTACTGTATTTTTAAATACCTTGCTGAAGTAAAATTGATCTGAAAATCCTAATGCATCTGCCACTTCTCCTATGAGGTGCCCGCCAGTTTGCAAGAGCTCTTTTGCTTTTTCAATCTTTAAGTGAATTAAATATTCATTATATGTACAATTTTTATACTGTTTAAAGATTCGGCTTAAATAGGGCTGACTAATCATAAAATAATTGCATACTTGAACGATACTATTGTCCTTCCCTAAATTTTCCCGAATATGTTTATCTATAAGATTAACCATCTTATCACCCTTTATTTTTTTAGGAGGCAGCTTTAAGTGCTCATGATTTTCTTGCATTTTTATTAGCGAGTCATGAATTCTTGTAAATAGTTCCTTCATTTTATCAGGTTCCACTGGCTTTAATAAATAATCGTATGCACCATACTTAAAGGCATCATGTACATACTCAAAATCTGTATAACCACTTACAGCTACGCAAATGGTAGAGCTTTCTTCTAACTCAGCTATATATTTAATTAGCTCAATACCACTTTTTTCTGGCATTTTCATATCTGTAAGTATTATGTCTGGCTTGTACTTATTGTACTCCTTAATTGCTTTATCAACCGAATAGGCCTCTGCTACCACTTCAATATCTGATAATTTACGTGTTATAGTACGTTTAATTCCATCAATAATGGCAGGTTCATCATCTACTAACATCACACTATACATACTATCACCTACTTTTCTATTGGTATTTTTAAAGTAATACTTGTTCCTCCCTCATCATTTACATAGCATAAGTCATAGGAAAAATCATCTCCGAAAAATAGTTGTAAGCGAATAAGCGTACCACCTAGTCCCATTCCCCCCATTTGTACATTATCTAAAATATATTGTGCTCCATTATTGGTTTTAAAATCTTGTATTCGCTTATTGAGTTCTTCAATAGCCTCATCGCTAATCCCACACCCATTATCCTTAATTTCAATCATGCACCATTCTCCAAATACCACAATGAAGATTCTAATTTGTACAGTATCCACTTCCATCAAACTATACTTTATAGCATTCTCAACAATAGGTTGTAACGTAAGTTTAGGTAATAACATGTATTGCAACTCATCATCTAGATATATTTCAAACTCCAGACGCTCTTTATACCGATTTTTCATAATGCGAAGATAAGCATTTAAATGCTCAATTTCTTCTTTCAAGGTCACTTCTACGGTGGCATAATTAGAGGCATACCTTAATATTTCTGTTAGGCTATAGCATGCATCCGCTGCTTTTTCATTTTCTTCTGCCTCACACATATTAGCAATACTCCCTAATGTATTGTATAAAAAATGTGGACTCATTTCATATTGCAAAACACTAAAAAGTGTACGAGATTGGATAGCATTCATCTTTTGCTGGGTGATAATAACCTCCCTTAAGCGCTTTGTCATATCATTATAAGCTGTTGCTAGTACTTGAGTTTCCCAGTCAAAGTGTTTTTTCACATTAAAGGATGTTAAGTGGTCTAAATTTAATTCTTTCATATGTGTAACCAAATCATTAACCGGTTTAGTAATTTTGATACTCATCATCCAAATAAATAGTACACTAATTACACTAATGCCAAAAGCAATAGCAAGCATAGATAAAATATTTGCCTTTAAGCTATTATAGAGTTCAGCTTTAGAGATGAAAGCAGTTAGTCTATAATCAAATCGATTTGAATTTGATGTAAAAATAATATCTTGTTTTGTTTCCCTTAGGCGACTCACCTCTTTGCTATAGACTTCAAAATCTTCAACAGAATAGGTCTCCTCTAAATTATAAAAGAAAACGCCATTATCTACCCCTCCAAATAATATATTATTTAAGGTTTTATTATTCCACGTTAAATTCATTATTATTTTGATATAAGCTACATTTTGTTGCACCTCAATATAACCTATGGTTTGATTTTTATTATCTTTTATCGGTTTAATTTCAGTTATTACATTTACTTCAGTTAAGGGTTCCCAAAAATCGAGACGCGGGGAAAGAAAGACTTTCCCATTTCCTTTAATGTCTGGATGGTAAGTGGTTATATTTTTATAGTGTTCTATAACCTTTTCTTTACTTACTTCATTATTGCCTGTACCATAAAAAATACCCTCTCGATTATAAAGACACACCCGACGAATATCTGATTTATTTTTATAAGCATCTATTACCATATGTTCAATTACTTTTCTATTTTCAGGTATTGGATTTTGACAAAAATCCTTCCATGCCTTATGAAATCCTGGTTTAGTTAAAATATCTAGCGTGGTTTGGTCCATGCTCAAAAAAGATTGATCTATTTGTTTCATCGTACTGTCTGTCATCTGCATTATGTTACTAACTGCATCCTTATAAATATTACTACTGGCAGAATAAACATACATGGTTATTACCATAAGGATTAAGACTATTATCATTCCTATGTAGGTTATTGAAAGCTTTGTTCGAATCCTAATTTTTATTCACTCCTTCTAACTTTGAAGTTAGTTCTTATGTATAACTTATAAAGAAAAGACACTATACTCAGTATAGCATCTTTTCTTTATAAGTAATTCATTTGATTTTATCAATTAATAATTTTTAGTAATTAAATTCATCTACATTAGATACACCGAAAATAAGAGCATCTCCTAATATACATTGACTATTATTAATTGCTTTTTCATTAAGTCGACCAGCATTAATAGATGTAGAAGTAGAGGTTACTTCTCCTGTTACCATTTGATGGGCAGTCTGTACTGCTAAATAGCCAAGATCCATACAATTCCATAGTACCCCTGTATTTAATGGGTTATTACTATCTTTGATGTAAGTTTTTAAAGCATTAGGTGTTGCTAATCCGGTCATGGCAACTTTTGTTGCATCTGGTTTACTGGCTGCTTGTTGATACTGAGCACCTAAAGCTGGAGTTGCCATAGAAGATAAACCAATAGCTCCTTGAATTTTATCTTCGCCTTCTCCCATTCTACCAATTAAGGTTGCACATTCACTATTTACTTTTGTTTCATCTGTACCTGGGTAATAAACATCTGTTTCTTTATTTTTAATTTGCATAAAGTTGTAAGCATCTGTTGCTAATAACTCATCAATTGCTGCTTCCCATGCCATTTGGTTTGCATCTGTTCCAGAACTAGAGACTAAAGCAATATTTGCTTTTTTATCTGCTGTATAGCCCATAGCTTTTAAAGACTCCGCTACGCCATCTAATAAACCTTTTGCTGCACTAGCTGGTGTAATTTGGTTAACAAAGAGATCCCTTGCA
>JAEZKI010000231.1 GCA_023415525.1 Bacillota bacterium
CCATTAGATTGTCCATTCGCTTCTGATGCTGGATGTCCTTCGTCATTTTCCTCATGTTCTTTATTTACTTCCATATTTAAAGCTCCTTGCTCTTCTTGATGAAGTGCTATAATTTCCACATTTTCAACTTCTGATACGCCTAAAATAATTTCCTGAAGTTTCTGCTGTGAGCTCTTTGTTATAAATATGATAATGAAAGAATCCTCAAATTTTTCATCTTCAATATCTTGTACACTTGGTACACAATGAATGATTTCCCCCATCCTCTCTAAATCAGTAAAGATAACAAACGCTCTTGCTGATTTTAAAACACAATTTGACGAAAGATGAATGTTTACTTGAAAAACATTCATATCCATTGCCAATGCCTTATTCTTAATAACTTGTTGAGCTTCTGGCAAAGCAATTATCTCTGAATTTAAAATCTTACTATTAGCCACGACAGGAACCTCTTCTGCCTTTATTTGTGAAACAGAAGATGATGACCTATCATTCTCTTTTGTATGTTCTACTATCTTCCCAAGTTCTTCAATAAGGCTAGCATAATCTTCATTTCCTTCAGTAGAAGTATTAATAATCTCTTCTAAATAATTTTCTAAGGCATCTAAACATTGGAATAACGTATCTAACATATTACTATTTACTTTAATATTACCTGAACGGATTTCTGATAGAACATTTTCAATATTATGTGTTAATTTTTGCATTTTTGTGAAACCCATTGTACCCGCCATACCTTTTAAAGTATGAGCTACCCTAAAGATTTCGTTTAAAGTTTGAATATCATCTGGTGTATTTTCTAATTTTAATAAGTATTCATTTAACCTTTGCAAATTATCTTTTGATTCTTCTATAAACATTTGTAAATATTGAGTAACGTCCATATTAATCCCCCACTATCTTTTTAATTGTCATTACAATTTTATCTGCTGGTACAATGTAGTCAGCTAATTCTGCATTAATAATTGCTTTCGGCATTCCAAATACTGTTGATGTTTCTTGATTTTGTGCTATAACTATACAGTCTTGTTTTTCTTTTAAAATCTTAACACCTTCTAGCCCATCATTGCCCATACCGGTCATAATAATAGCTATAATTTTCTTATTCTTTAGTTTTAAGGTAGCTAATGATTCCAACATTATATTAACTGAAGGTTTAGCCCCTTTAAAGAAGTTATCCTCAACAATAGTTACCTGAGGAGTAACACCATTCACAATTTTTAACTGTCTACCCCCTGGAGCAATGTAAATAACCCCTTTTTTAAGTTTATCACCCTCTTCAGCTTCTTTTACTACTAAAGAACTAATGCTATTTAATCGCTCTGCCAATGGTTTTGTGAATCCTGCTGGCATATGCTGTGCAATCACATATGTAGCAGATAAATCAGTATCTAGTAAGGCTACCAGTTGATTAAGCAGTTTAGGTCCACCAGTAGAAATACCAATCGTCACAATATACTCATAACTTGTACCATCCTCATTAAGCCATTCTGAATCTGCTTGTTTATTAATCTTCATATAATGTCTCCTAAAAAAAAATTGGGATGAACTATATATTTAATATACACTAAACTATTGTTTATTTTTATGTATTATAAAGAAGTATAAGAAAAAAACAAGTTTAATGAGAAAAAATTCTCTTAAAACGATGTAGCCAACTATTTTTAGTTTCTTGTTTTTCTTCTCCCCCAGTATATTCTACTACATTTTTACTAATTTGATAGTAGGCCATACTTGCCTTTGCTCGCCGGTCATGTAAAAAAATAGGAACTTGCTTCTTTACTGCTGATAAAATCATTTCATCATACGGTATAAATCCCGCATAGTTTATCGTTAAATCCAAGAAGCTTTTAGTAACATAGGCTAATTTATTAAATACGTCATAGGCTTCCTCCCTATTTTCAGCTTTACTAATCACAATCTTAATATCTGGTTTTACTGGTAAAACATTAATAAGTGTCTTAATAAGAGCATAAGCATCTGTTATGGAAGTAGGTTCAGGAGTGACAATAATAAATACTTCATGAGCTAGCATACAAAACTTAAGAACAATATCATTAATCCCTGCACCTGTATCCACAAGAAGTATATCTGTCATTTCTTCTAACTTGACAAGGATATTCCCTATTTCTTCAATCTTTTCATTAGGCAAAAATATCATCTCTTTTATTCCAGAACCACCTGAGATAAAGGAAATATCATATTTACTTTTAGTAATTAAATCTTTAAGCTCACATTCATCATTAATAAGGTGAGCCAAATTATACTTAGGTCTTTCTCCTAAAATAATTTCTACATTTGCTAATCCAAAATCCGCATCTAAGATTATGGGCGATTTCCCCAAATCTTTTAAACAAAGGGATAGATTGACTACAAAATTACTCTTTCCCACTCCACCTTTTCCGCTAGCAATCGTTACAATCTTCATATTACTTATTGGCTTAACTTCTTTGCTAGCAGAAGAAACCATCTTTCTAAGTTGCTCAGCTTGATCATTCATAATTTATTCTCCCTAATAAATCGCTCGCATAATGTTCTGCCTCGAAAGTTGCAATATCCGAAGGTACATTTTGACCTGTAGTCAAATATAATACTGGCTTTTTGGAACAATATATGATATTTAAGATGTTACCCATTTGATCTGTCTCATCTAACTTGGTAATAATCAATTTAAACTCACCACATAGTGTCTCATAAGTCTCTATAATGTTCTTTATATCTTTATACGCCGTACTTGCATTCATAACAAGCAAAACTTCTTTTTCAGCCACACTATCAATAAGGAATTTCATGTCTTTTAGTTGTTCAATATTCTTATGGGATCTACCAGCAGTATCAATGAAGATATGGTCAACCTCTTGCCACTTATTGATATACTGAGTTAGCTCTTTTTCTTCATATATAATCTCAATATCTACTCCTAAAATATCTGCATAAGTCTTAAGTTGGTCAATAGCTGCTATACGGTATGTATCTGAAGTAAATAAGACAACCTTCTTTTGCTTATTAAGGACATAGTCTGCAGTTAACTTGGCTATTGTTGTTGTCTTTCCAACACCCGTTGGTCCAACGAAGAAAACAATTTTAGGCAAATCACTTTCATTAACTGATTGTGATAGTAAATCTTCCATCTGGGCATAGAATTCTCTTACAAGGCCTTCTACATCATTTTGTTGACTCGTGGCTAAAAAGTTTTTAATAACCTCAGGATGAATACCCTGCTCCAAAAGTTTTTCTTTCAATAATTCTTTCATTTTTTCAACTTCTGAACACTCTGGTAGGGGAACTACTACTTCCTTCTTCTCACCTTCATAAAGCTTCACTAAAGAAGCTTGCATCTCATCCATTTGCTTTTTAAGTGCTACTAGCATATCTAATGAATCAACAGTTGACTCTGTAGATACAGGTTGTTTTTCTACTTTTAAAGAAGCTTCTTCTTTTGGTATAGTAAGTTCATCTTCCGGAACAGCTACAGTCACAACTGTCCTAGTCGGCCTAAACCAATTGAAAAATCCCTTATCTTTTTCGTGCTGTGTACTTAAAATAAGTGCTGTTTCACCATACTCTTTTTTTATTTGTTCATAAATAACTTCTTCGTTTTTTCCTTTGATTTTTAAAATTCTCATGCTATACTCACCATTCCTATTGATTGTATCTCCACGCTTTGTTCAATCTCATTATAAGAAATTACGACTAAATCAGGCATATATTGTTCTGTTAACTGTTTAAAGTAAATACGTACTATTGGCGATGTTAAGATAATAGGTTGTAATCCAATAGTTGTTAGTTTTGTAATCTCTTTTTTTAATTGACCAATAATACTTTGAATCGTCTTAGGATCTAATGCAACATAAGCACCTTGCTCAGTATGCTGAACATGCTCCATAATCTGCTGCTCCACAGCAGGATCTAAAGTGATAACCTGATTCGTTCCCTCCGCAAATATTTTCTTGGAAATAGCTCGAGACAGGCCTTGCCTAACATATTCAGTCAAAACATCTGTATCACGAATAGTTGGCGCATAGTCTGCTAATATTTCACAAATCGTTACGAGGTCACGTATAGAGATTCCTTCCCTAAGTAAATTACTAAGTACTTTTTGAATGTCTCCTATACTTAATAGCTTAGGTGTTAATTCATCTATTAAAGTTGAATGAGTCTCATTGACATGATTAATTAAGGTCTTTACATCTTGCCTACTTAATAACTCATGTAAATGAGCCTTAATTACTTCTGTCAAATGAGTTGCCATAATGGACGGACAATCTACAACCGTGTAACCTTTAATCTCTGCTTTTTCTCTTTGAGCCTCTGTAATCCAAAGAGCTGGGAGGCCAAAGGCAGGTTCCACCGTTTGAATACCATCAATTTCTTCCTCCACATATCCAGGATTCATCGCCATATAGTGGTCAAAAAGGATTTCTCCTTTAGCAACCTCAACCCCTTTAATCTTAATGCTATAAGCATTGGGTGAAAGCTGAATATTATCCCTTAATCTAACAATAGGTACAATACTTCCTAATTCTAGTGCAATTTGCCTTCTTATCATAACGACTCGATCAAGCAAATCTCCACCCTGATTAACATCAGCTAGTGGAATAATTCCATAGCCAAACTCAAGTTCAATAGGATCGACTTGTAAT
>JAEZKI010000245.1 GCA_023415525.1 Bacillota bacterium
CTGAAACAAATTTACTTTTGCAAGGCTTTATACGCTTGCTTCACTCCCTTAAAAACCTTATTTCTCAAGCAAAAACTACAACTAACTTACTTAGAAATCATTCTATTAACCTGAAAAATGTAGCCGAACATACAGCTTCTACTGCTGAAGAAGTCCAGCATTCTATACAGCTTGTGGCAGAAGGCGCGCAAAATTGCACCACTCAAGTCGAAGAATCTTTAGCAAAAATTGATATCCTCTCCGAAAATATCAACACTGTGATGGATCAAATGAAAAATATTCAAGCCTCTTCTTCCTCTACTATTACAATTAGTACAAATGCTAATAAGAATCTAGGCTTTCTTTCTTCTCAGTCTGAATCTACTTTAAATATTAGTTTGCAAATCAATAATGAAATCCAAGCCTTAAGTTTAGAAATTAATCGGATTAATGATATACTAAATATTATTAAGCATATTAATAGTCAAACGAACCTACTCTCCCTTAATGCTGCTATTGAAGCTGCTAGAGCTGGTGAGGCCGGAAAAGGATTTGGAGTAGTAGCAAAGGATATTAGAAATCTTTCTACTCAAACCCAAAAAGCTATTTCTACCATTGATTCTATTCTCGTTAAAATTAATTCCCAAAAAGATAATACCTTGTCTGAAGTAGATAAAGCAGTTGAATTCTTTAATGCTCAAGCACCTATTGTCAATAAGGTTATTAGTACCTTTGAAGAAATTAATACCCATATGCAAGCTATTGATGGTGAAATCCATTCCACCTATAGCACCTTAGATACTGTCTTTGAGCAAAAAGAAGACCTTCTCTATCGTATTCAAGAAATTACAACCATCGTTGAACAACAAGCTACTATTGCAGAAGAGGTTACTGCCGCAAGCATCCAACAAACTGAAGGGGCTTCAGAAATTTATAAGATGGTTGACTCTCTTACCTCTAATATTAATAGTCTTCAGAAAACCTACTCAAAATTTAGATAAAAAAGGTGTTGTCATAAGCAAAATACTGTTTTATGACAACACCTCTTTTTATCTTTATTCCATTTTTTAACCCTATTAGCCTTTAACAGCTCCTACCACTAAACTATCTTGTACCTTTTTACTCATGAAGATATAGACAATCAGGGTTGGAATGGTGGCTACCACTAAGCCTGCTCCTATTGCCCCCCAGTCAATGGTATATTGACCTGATAGAGCTTGAATACCTACTGTTAATGTCCTATATTTTGCATCACTAATGAATACAACAGCAAACATCAGTTCATTCCATGCTTGTAAGAAAGTAAATATAGCTACTGTTGCTGCAGCTGGCTTCATAAGTGGTACTATAATTTCAAAAAACACTTGATAAATATTGCACCCATCCAAACAGGCCGCTTCCTCTAAATCTATAGGTATAGAGGCTATAAAGCCCGAAAAGATCATGACTGCCATGGGAATAGCAAATGCTACATAAGGCAAGATTAATGCCCAATAGGAATTAACCATTTTAAAACTTCTTAGCATAACGAAAACAGGTAGTAAAGCAGAATGAATAGGTACTGTAAGGCCTATCATGTAAAAGGTATTCATTGGCTTTTTAATTTTAAAGACCATACGGGTTAAGGCATAGGTAGCCATTAAAGAAACCACAACTGTAATGAAAATAGTAGTTCCTGTAACAATGACACTATTTATAAAATATTTTGCTACGTGCCCATTTACAAGTGCTTTTGTATAATTTGCCCAAAGCCATTTTGTTGGTAAGCCTACAACATTTCCAGCAAAAATCTCAGTATTATCCTTTAAAGAAAAGGCAAAGAGCCAATAAAGAGGAAAAATCTGTATAGCTGCCCATATGAACAAGAAGAGATACATTATACCTGAAACCACTCTATTTTTAGGCGATGTAATGATTTTTTTAAGCTTACCTTGAGGAGGTGTATTTGTTGAAGCTACAAGTTTTTCTTTCATACTATACCTCCTCCTTAAATATCCTACCAATAATAAAGTAAAGTACTAGACATTCTATAACAACAAAGATAGCCATTGCACTTCCGTAACCATATCGATTGCTCTTAAATATGGTCTCAACCATCAATGTACTGGTTACCTCACTGGCTCTTGCTGGACCCCCTCTTGTAAGAACGAATACTAAGTCAAATACCTTCAGTGCTCCAACTACAGCAAAGGTAACACATACTTTAAGAATAGGCTTTAGCATGGGAATGGTAATATGAAAACATGTATTACTCCAAGAAGCCCCATCTATTTTTGCTGCTTCAAATACATCAGTAGATATGGATTTTATACCTGCATACATTAAAAGCATATGATAACCTATATATTGCCACAAAACAGGGACAACACTTGCCCAAAGTGCTGTTTTGGGGCTTCCTAACCATTCTCTTGTTAAACTATCTAAACCTACTGCTCTTAAAAAGGTATTTAAAAGGCCATATTCTGGATGATAAATCTTCATCCAAAGTTGACCTATTACCACTGTAGCCATGATAACAGGCAAGAAGTATACCGTTACAAAAAATCTCTCAAATTTTACACCCTTAGATATTAAAAGTGCCAAGAATAAAGAAATTGGCAATTGAATCATAACAGAAGTAAAAGCAAATATAAGTGAATTTACAACTGATTTAACAAAAGCTTTATCTTTAAATAAATCAATATAATTTTCTAATCCTATAAATTCTCCTTTTCCAAAGCCGTCCCAATCCAACAAACTATAATAGGAAGACATAACAATAGGCATAATAATAATCACTGCTAATATTATAAAAGAGGGAAAAAGAAAAAATATAATGGCTTTTTTATCTCCCCAAACTTTTTCCATGCGCGTCACCTCGTTGTATTTATTTTTATAGTTTAAGGATGATAGTCACTTGTATAAGTGACCATCATCCTTTATTGATTGCTTGATTACCTCATTACTTTCCTATTATTAGTGGGTTGTTTCAAGTTTCTCTACAAACTCTTCTGGTGTAATGCTCTTTAAGAAAAGTTCTTGAAGTGAATTTAAGTAAACTTGTGTATCATTGCCTTCAAGTAAAGTATCCCACCAAAGTGTAAAGCCTTCAGCTTCACTTGTAAGTTGTGCAAGTTGAACAGTAACTGGATTGATATTACTTTCATCTACGTCAACCTTCCAAGCTGGTAAGTAAGCACCTGCAAGATAAGCCTCACTTGCCATGTGTTCACAGAAATATTTTTGGAATAATACTGCAGCTTCCTTGTGTTTTGTATCTGAATTAATCATGATGGTATCTACTGCACCACCCGTAAATTGATTCTTATTTCCTTTACCATTTTCAAATACTGGGAAACCTCTTACAACAATTTTGTCTTTGATTAGTGAATCTTCTCTATAAACCGTACCTGCTGTCCAGCTACCATTGAAGAGCATTGGGATTTTACCAAGTACGAAATCAATATCTGATTCATCCTTTGTAAGACCTGCTGCTCCTTCTGGGAAGGCTCCAAGTTCTACGAGTTCAGCGAGTTTTTTAGCTGCATCTAAGAAAGCTGGATCATCTTTAAAGCTTGCTTGTTTCGCACCAACAGTATTGATAATGGCATCATTACCTGCTGCCTTTAATGCCATAGCATCAAAGTACATAGCAATTGTCCAAATATCCTTACCAGATACTGCCATAGGTGTAATACCTTTTTCTTTAAAAGCTTTAACAGCAGTAATTAATTCACTATAAGTTTCTGGAATTTTGATATTGTTTTGTTTAAAAAGCTCTTCATTCATAAAGAAAGCGCCACAAGATAATCCAAAGGTCAAACCATAAACGTTTCCATCATAAGTAACGTTAGAAAGAGCGCCACCTACTAATTTATCTTTTGTTCCATCTTCTAAGTATTCGTCAATAGGAAGTACGCGACCTGCTTCAATAAATGGTTTAGAGAAGCCACCACCCCAAGATGAGAATAAATCTGGAAGCTCATTCGCTGCTGCAGCTGCTTTAATTTTTGTCTTATAAGCTTCATTTTCTGTAGTATCTACTTTAATCTTAATATTAGGATAATCTTTTGCAAAATCAGCTAAAACTTTTTGTATTGGTTTGTAGGATGCATCTGTTTCTGCTCCCCAAATGTGCCAGAAGGTTAATGTTACTTCTTCTTCACTAGCTGGTGCTTCTCCTTTAGCTGGTTCTGCTCCTTCCTTAGCTGGAGCTGCTTCCTCTTTAGCTGGTACTTCGGTTGCTGGTTGTGACTTACTACCACCACATCCCACTGTGGTCATCATCATGGTAAGCCCTAATACTACAGCTAACCCCTTCATAAATTTAGACTTCATGTCCTCTCCTCCTATATAAAAACTATTTATTACTCTGCCTATAATTATATTGTGTATTATAGATAGTATAAACGTAGATATATTACTTTTATTTTGTATATTATTTACTTTCTTATATTTTTAATTTATTATAATATTGTATATATAACAAAAAATATTAATTTTTTAATCATTTTTACTCTAGCATTACTATCAGTAACTTTATGCATTTTGAAGGAGGATTTATGGCTTCTCTTCCCATTTTTAAAGGAAAATTCAAGCGTTTTTTTCTTAACTTATCTATTAAGTTTAAGATTATATTTATATTTACAGTATTTATCTTCATCTATGCTATTGCTGCTAGTTTACTTTATACTCGTGCCTTTAGTACGCAACGTATCACTCAGCTTAAGCAAAGCTCTTACCAATCCATCGACCTTATGAAATCTAGTATAGATACCAATATTGAAACTATTAACAATATGTCTAAGCTTATTATCTCTGACCCTAGCATAAATAATTACTTCAAAGTCTCTGCCACACCTATCTCTATTACCCAAAATGCAACTAAAGTTCTAACTAATCTCTATGTAAC
>JAEZKI010000365.1 GCA_023415525.1 Bacillota bacterium
AATCTATAGTCATGTAAAAAGTAAGTTACCTTGCCCACTTACAGTTGGAGAAGGAAGAAGTTGGTTAAATGATTTTATAAAGGAGACACCTCTTTTGCCGCTGAAAAGGTCTCTTACTCATGATAAAAAGAACCAACAAGTGGTTATAGAATTAAAAGAAATATGGTTTCGCTATGAAAAAGAAGAGCCAGATATTATAAAAGGACTATCTATGACAATTTATCAAGGGGAGTTTTATGCCCTTTTAGGAGGTAATGGGACTGGCAAGACGACAACCTTGTCACTTATAGCAGGACTTAATAAACCCTATAGAGGTAATGTTTCCATACCTTTAACACATCTTATAGGGGTGTTACCTCAAAATCCACAAGCTCTTTTTGTTAAAAAGACGGTAAGAGCTGAGTTAGAAGAGACACTAGAAGATAGAAGTATAGGTGAGGAACAAAGACAAGATAAACTCCAACAGCTTATAGAGTTCTGCCACTTGGAACAATTATTAGAGAGGCATCCTTATGACCTCTCGGGTGGAGAACAACAGAGAGTAGCACTTGCAAAGGTACTTTTATTAGAACCTCAAATCTTACTCCTAGATGAGCCTACTAAAGGATTAGATGCTCAGTTAAAGGAGGAGCTTGCTCAATTAATAAGGAAGTTACGGGGCCAAGGGACTACTCTTATTGTAGTTTCTCATGATATTGAGTTTTGTGCTAAATACGCAGACAGATGTGGATTGTTCTTTGATGGAAGTTTAGTAACGGAGGGTGATACCTCTACCTTTTTTTCAGGTAATAGTTTTTATACAACAGCAGCTAATCGTATGGCCAGACATCTCTTACCAGGGGTGATTACTTCAGAAGAAGTGATTAAGTCTTGTGGTGGAAATATCGCAGACTGCAGTTGGGAGAAAAGAGATAAAAAAGAGAGACCATTACCTCTACAAGAGAACATTACATATAATGAGGTAGAAAAGGGAAAAACTAAACAAAGATATGAACTATCGCTTCGGACTAAAATCGCTATGGCTATGATTTTTTTAGTTATCCCTTTAACACTTTTTTTTAGCATGTATTATTTAAATGATCGAAAATATTATTTTATTAGCGTACTTATTTTGATAGAAATAGGTATTCCTTTTGTGATGGTATTTGAGAATAGAAAACCTCAAGCTAGAGAGTTGGTAGTGATAGCCGTTTTATGCGGGATTGGTGTAGCTGGGCGCACAGCCTTTTTCATGATTCCGCAGTTTAAACCCGTTGTGGCCTTAACGATTATAAGTGGAGTATGTCTGGGCCCAGAAACAGGTTTTTTAGTAGGAGCAATGACAGGTTTTGCCTCTAACTTTTTCTTTGGGCAAGGCCCATGGACACCCTGGCAGATGTTTTCATTTGGCATTATTGGTTTTTTAGCAGGTATTTGCTTTAAAAAAGGCTTACTTCCTAAAAAGAAAGTCGCCCTATCTTTGTTTGGTGCAATGACTACTTTTTTCATTTATGGTGGACTAATGAATCCAGCATCTGTTCTTATGTTTCAACCCAATCCTACGAAGGAGATGTTTGTCTTAGCCTATATACAAGGTATTCCTTTTGATTTGATCCATGCTTTTGCCACCAGTTTCTTTCTTTTTTTCTTTGGGCAACCTATGATGGAGCAGCTAGAACGCATAAAAGTAAAATATGGTCTAATAGAGATCTAAACAAAAATTTAAACAGAGAAGGACTATAAATATGTATACCGTATTACCTTTAGTTAATCATAATGACAATCTACAAGAATATGCAAGTGCAGCAGATTTAGAACATTCCTATAAGCAGTGGGGCTGTGATGGCTTAGAGATTATTCAATGTGGAGAGGATGACAACCGCATCATTAGTAAAGAGAGCATTATTGGCTTTCATATAGGCTTTTACTCCCAGTGGCTAGACTTTTGGATGGGAGATGAAAAGCGTCTGTTAGAAGAATTTGGAGAGAAAAAGGTATGGGAGGAATTTTACGGAGGAGCCAATAAAGAAACCCTTATAAAGTACTTCAAGAAAGAACTAGATAAGGCCCAGGAGTTAGAGGCACGTTATGTGGTATTTCATGTATCGGAGGTAACCAGTAGAGAAACTTTAACTTATGACTATCACTATACAAACGAAGAAATTATTGATCAAACTATAGAGTTAGTGAATGGCTTACTGGAGAATTCCTCTTATGAATTTGAATTTCTGATGGAGAATTTATGGTGGCCAGGCTTCACTTTTACGGAGCCTAAGCTTACCAAACGCTTATTAGAGGGCATTCACTATGACAAAAAGGGCATTATGCTAGACTTAGGCCACCTTATGCATACAAAACTGGAGCTAAATAGTGGGCAGGAGGCATGTGCTTATATAAGAGAAATGCTGGCTTCTCATGGAGAGTTAGTAAAATACATTCGAGGCGTTCATCTGCATCAATCCCTAACAGGAGGCTATGTCAAAGAATGGATGAAACAACCCCTTGTTATAAAAGAAGACTTTTATGAGCGCTTTGCCCAAGCTTATGAGCATGTCTTTAAAATAGATAAACACCAACCCATGCTTTGGGAAGAGACGAAACAGCTTATTCAAGATATAGCCCCTCAGTATTTGGTTTATGAGTTCTATGCAAAGGACAGGCAACAGAGAGAAGCTTACCTAAGGAAACAAGCAGAACTCTTTCAAAAGGGGTAAAGGCGCTACACCCTCTTTCATAAATGTGTTAATATAAGAAAAACAACAAGAATGAAGGAGGCAATATGGTAAAAGCTGTTTTAATCTATTTAGTCATCATGAATCTCATAGGTTTTTGGAGTATGGGGAGTGATAAAAGTAGAGCGCAAAAGAAAAAATATCGCTTATCAGAGAAGTTTTTGTTTGTAGTGGCGCTCATAGGAGGAAGTATAGGAAGTATAGCAGGAATGCAGTTTTTTAGACATAAAACTAAGCACTGGTATTTTGTATGGGGTATGCCCTTTATTCTAGTTCTTCAGATAATTTTAGTGGTGGGGATTTTAAATTATTTGGGACTTGTTTAATCTTATAGAAGAGGTGTAAAATTTACTTAATAATACAAATTATGCAAATATTTTATGGAAAATAAGGGGAGAAAAATGGGAGAAAAGATTAAAAAGATCATAGTTATGCACCCAGTAAAACTTTTGACAATGGTGATACTTACTATTGTCCTATTGCTTTGGTTCTATAATGTGTTAGGCGGAGTAGATAATAGCCTAAAAGATACAGTCTATGGTTCTAAGCAGTTTATCTATAAGGTAGAAAAGGACATTAACCCGAATATTATTATATTAGGAGCAGATGCCCAGAGTTTACAAGACATCGGGAGATGGCCTTGGGACCGTTCTATTTTTGCTAACCTAGTAGATACCATTTCAGCAGGCAATCCTGCAGCTGTATTTATTGATATTCTCTTTACAGAAGAAGCAGACCCAGAAACAGACCAATTATTTGCTGACGCAGTGGAGAGAGCTGGCAATGTCATTATTCCTTCTTATGGGGACTTGACGGAGAAGGTTATTGTAGGGAAAGGCGTGAAGGCCAAAGCAGTTTATCATCCTTATGAGGCCATGTCTAATGTCTGTGTAAGAGCACATATTAATACAGCACCTGATGCAGATGGCGTCGTTAGAAAGACAATCAATCAAATTCATACAGATGAAGGAACTATTGAGAGTGTGGCTCTTCAAGCTTATCGTATGTACCAAGCTTACTACGGGGAAGAAGATTTATCTGAGGAGTTTACTAAGTACGAAGATTATCGCAAGATGTCCTATATTGATTTTAAAGGAGGACCTGGGGAATATGCCTATGTTTCCTTGAGTGATGTTTTGGTGGGTAATGTAGACCCTAGCTATTTTGAAGGAGCCATTGTATTAGTAGGACCTTATGCAGAAGGAATGCAAGACTTCTACTATACACCTATTAGTAAAGATGAGGCTACCTATGGGGTAGAGATTTGGGCCAATATTATGCAAAATCTAATAGATGGAGATAGTAAGCGTGAGCTACCCTATGTGGATTTACTTCTTCTTATAATAGTGGGGGGAGTTGGTGCTTTTCTTTTCAAAAAGCTTTCTCCTTTTATAGGTGGGATGATCCTTATTGGTTTTAATCTCATTTACCTCATGATTGCAAGATGGCTTTACCATCAAGGCATTATTTTAGCCATTATTTACCTAGTAGCAGAAGGTGTTTTACTCTACTTAATGACCGTACTCTTAAGATACATAGAAG
>JAEZKI010000367.1 GCA_023415525.1 Bacillota bacterium
AATTCATCCCCTGCGCACTTTAGAGACTTCTTTACAACAGCCCCACCTAATGAAATAACAGCAATATCACTGGTTCCCCCACCTATATCCACAATCATACTTCCACAAGGCCTAGAAATATCAATTCCTGAACCAATGGCTGCAGCAATAGGCTCCTCAATAGTATCTACATATCTAGCACCAGCTTGTCTTGTTGCATCCTCTACTGCTCGCTTTTCCACCTCAGTTACCCCAGTAGGCACACAAACCCCTATACGTGGCTTAATCAGCCTATAACCAATAGCTTTATTAATAAAATACTTTAGCATTTGCTCTGTTGCATCATAATCGGAGATAACTCCTTGTCTTAAAGGACGAATAGAACGAATATTAGCGGGTGTCCTACCTAACATACGCTTAGCTTCTTCTCCCACTGCTATAATCTCGTTGGTCTTATCTTTTACTGCCACTACGGATGGTTCTCTTAATACAATGCCTTTCCCCTTGACATAAATAAGTACATAAGCAGTGCCTAAATCAATCCCGATATCTGTTCCAAATCCAAACATTTTTCTTCTCCTTTATAATTTTACTTACCTATCATCTATACTTACTTATATGCTACGTCCATTCTATATTTACTCTATCCTATTATACCATTAAATATATTGTTTTTGCAAAATATTGATAAATAATTATAGGACTATTTACAGTTTTTAGTGACTAAAGGTCTATTTATTAGAGCTCCTTATATAATTTGACACTATATGCCAAATATCCCCACAACAAAGGGTGTTACACTGGCACTAAAACTTTGCTAGTGTAACACCCCCATGTATTTTATCTATTTTAGAATAGTAGAATATTTCTCTTTTGTTGCCAATCCCCCTCGTAAATGCCTCTCAGCCTTATTCAGCTCTAACACCTTTCTTGCTTCACATGCAAGCTTCGGATTTATTCTCTCTAGCCTTTCTGTTACATCTTTATGAACTGTACTTTTACTAATACCAAATTTCTTTGCAGTTTCTCGGACAGTAGCATTAGAATTAATGATAAATTTCGCAGCTTCTACGGCTCTTTCTTCTATATAAGCTTTCAAGAAAAGGCCCCCCTAACTTTGGCTCTTGATTAATCTTATGCGAGGCCCTTCCTACTTATTACAATTAAATGTCATTTCTATCAGCCATGCCAGCCTATTCCATCTCTTTAAAACATACCTTTATTACACTAAATTAATACTCGTATACATACTCACTGAGAATGCAAAAAAAGCTATAAGATTTCCTCCTATAAAAAGCCTATAAATCTTATGAGTCACTTTCTCATAAGTTAATCCTAATACTAAGCCTGCTACTAAAGCCAATGGAACAATATACCTAAAGTCCATTGTACAGCCATAAGGATACTTCATATTAAACCAAATATAAGAAAGATAATAGACACCTATTAAACCTAAGAGGCTCCATTTCATGAACTTAGTCATCGTTTTTTCTTTCCATAGAAGCCATATACCACTTCCTAACACACCTAATGTTAAAGCAGTGGTTGTTATAAGTAATCCCTTTGCAATAAGAGGTTCTATCATATATGTAAATTCGCCAAAAATAGCTGTTTTTATGAGATACATCACCGTATTACAATCTTGCCAAGGATTGGCATAAGGATTTTTTTCTAATAGTTCATAAAGAGGAAAATTCAGAAACCGTTCAAATAGGGAGTAATCACTACAGTTCATATTAACATTCTTCCCAACATCATAGACATAGTTTAGAGGTTGCTTAAACAAGATAAAATTACGAATAGGAAACCACAAAGCAAGAGGGAAACATATAGTAGCAAATAAAGTAAGTTGCCTAAAAACCTCTTTTCTTATAGTCTTATATTCTTTTCCAAAAAGCTTATAGAGCATGAGATAGCCTGTAAAAAATGCCAACACACCTACAGACATTTTAGTCATCATCCCTAAGCCAAAAGCTAGTGCTAACCCTATACTATTCTTGTAAGTTGAGTTCTTATACCATTTAATAGTATAACCTATGGCCATTATAGAAAAGGCTACTGCTAAACTATCATTATTGGCTCGTCCAGCTAGTAAATAGAAGCTAGGTAAAAAAGCTACAACACTTAAAGTAATAAGCGTACTTTTTACTTTTAAGCCTAATTCCTCACAAATTTCCTTGCTCAGTAAGAGCGTCATACATGAAGCAAAACAGGAAACAATCTTGCTTGCCTCAACAAGTTCAACCAGGTTTACCTGCCCCCTTAAAAATCCATATCCTTTCATCAGGATACTGGATAACCAATAAAAAAAGGGAGGATGATAAAATTGGATTTCATTACTTTGAGGTAACTTTCCAAGAAATACTTGAAGCATATAGGCATAATGGCCTTTACTTTCCGGACTAATCTCCCACATATCATGTCCTCTAACATAGCTAGGCGTATAAAGCATATAACCTATACGCATGACAAGACCTATAAAAACCACTATACTAATCAACTGAGCACTCATGCTCTCTCCCTTTTTCTCAAATAACAAGGTAACTATACTGAGAAAAATACACCCCTTCATAACCACCTGAATAATCTGTTTGTTCTGTAAACCTATCCCCTCTACTACGTAAAACAAAACAACAATTCCTATAAAAAGAAGTAGATAGTGTAACCATCTCGCCCTAATCCTTACATTTCCAACTTTCATAAGAAGGCTCCTTTATTTTCTAGTATAAATTGACTTAACAAAAAAAATAATTCTACAAAATATTATTTTCTTATTTATTACTCGTTTATTATAACTTAAAATAAGGGGTAAGAAAATATCACAAAGGAGTTTCATTATGAAAAACAAATTAAAAATTCCTATTTGGGCCTTAATCACCCTCATCTATGCTCTTTTTACTTTCACCCACTTAGGTTCCATTAAAGGCCCTCAAACCACATGGGAGGCACAAGAGAGTGGTAGCAGTGTAACAGTAGATCTTGGTTCAGTACAGAAAATAAGTGCTCTGCGCTTTTATCTAGGTATTTGTTCCCCAGAGGCTAAATTTCGTATTGATACCTCTTTAGATGGTGAAAACTTTGAAACCTACTCTACTCCTAGCCTTGAAGGTGAAGGTATCCATTTTCTTAAGATAACGGATTTATATAAATACATAACCTATGAATTCCCTTGCACTACTCGTTTTGTTCGCTTGACTGCCCTACAACCTACTCTTCGTATTGTTGAAGTAGCTATTATGCGAGAGAATAACCCTTCTCTATCTTCTTTAGGCAATGAAACTGGTAATCTTTCACGCCTACCCCTAACTAATGTAAGTGGTGAAGGCCTAAAGGCTTTTGATGAACAAGACCTTATTCCTAGATACCCTAGCTTCTTAGATGAATTTTATTTTGATGAAATCTATCATGCACGAACAGCTTTAGAATATATTGAAGGAATTCCTGTTTACGAAATCACTCATCCACCTTTAGGTAAACTCCTTATTGCATTAGGCATTAAGATTTTTGGAATGACTGGCTTTGGCTGGCGCTTCATGGGAGCCTTAGCAGGCGTTCTTATGCTTCCACTTATGTATAGATTAGGCCTATTACTCTTTAAAGAAGAACGTTATGCCAATATAGCTGTTTTTATTCTTGCCTTGGATTTTATGCATTATTCTCAGACTCATATTGCTACTATTGATAGCTTTACTGTTTTATTTATTATGGCTATGTACTATTTTATGTACCTATTTATTCAGGGAAACTTCTTACTTGTATCAGGAAAAGCTTTTAGAAGGAATATACTCTATCTCTTTTTAAGTGGTCTTTTTATGGGCCTCGCATGTGCTACCAAATGGACAGGTGTATATGCTTCTATGGGACTAGCCCTTGTCTTTTTCTATGGGCTTATTTCTCAGGTAGTAGCCCTAAAAAATACAGCATCTCCCAGTTCTTCTGGAATGGCTTTTGAAATGGAAAATAACTCGCCTACCTCCTTACCTTTCCCATGGAAAAGGATCCTCCATGTCCTAGGAC
>JAEZKI010000413.1 GCA_023415525.1 Bacillota bacterium
GAGCCACCTAATCGGTTGTTTAGACCAGAGAAGCCTTGTAGCAAGTACATCACCCTTAGTATAGAGCAATTTGAAGCCATTAGGCTTTGTGATTTAGAAGGTCTAGGCCAAGATGAAGCTGCTAACCGAATGAATATTTCAAGGGGGACATTTCAGCGAGTTCTTTATGCGGCAAGGAAACTAATAGCAGAAGCCTTGGTGAAAGGGAATGGAATCACTATAGAAGGCGGTAATTATGAGATGGCAAGAGAATGTTGTAAGGCAAAAAAACAATGTAAAACATGCAAATTTTTAGAAAGTACAAAAGGAGACGAAAAAAATGAGTGAAAGTCAAAGTTGTTCTCATCAATGTGGTAGCTGTGGTGAGGAGTGTAGTGATAGAAAACCAACGAGCTTTTTGGAAAAACCTCATCCATTAAGTCATATCAAGAAAGTAATAGGTGTAGTGAGTGGCAAAGGGGGTGTAGGCAAGTCATTAGTGACGTCTATGTTAGCAACCCTTATGCAACGAAAAGGTTATGAGACAGCTATTTTAGATGCGGATATTACAGGACCTTCTATTCCAAAGGTATTTGGCATTACTGAAAAGGCTATAGGGAATGAGACTGGAATTTTTCCTGCTCTTACAAAAAAAGACTTAAAGGTAATGTCTGTTAACTTATTATTAGAAAATGATAGTGATCCTGTCGTTTGGAGAGGACCTGTTATTTCTGGTACAGTTAAACAGTTTTGGACAGATGTTATTTGGGAAAATGTAGATTATATGTTTATTGATATGCCTCCAGGAACAGGGGATGTGCCTTTAACTGTCTTTCAAACTATTCCATTAGACGGCATTATTATCGTTGCTTCACCACAAGAATTAGTATCAATGATTGTGGCTAAAGCAGTAAATATGGCAAAGATGATGAATATTCCTATTTTGGGGATTGTAGAGAACATGAGTTATGTGCAATGTCCAGATTGTGACAAGAAAATCTATGTATTTGGAGAAAGTCATATAGATGAAACAGCCAAAACCTATGGCTTAGAAGTGCTAGGCAAACTTCCATTAGATCCTCAAGTGGCACAGCTTTGTGATAGGGGACAGATTGAAGACTTTGAAGGCAATTGGTTAGATGAGGCAGCAGCTAAAATAGAAAAAATTTAGTGGCCTTAGTAGCAAGTAAGTGCTATATATAAATAAGATAGTAGGCAATAGAGTGATTTAAGGTAATTCAAAAGGGTATGGAACAAAAACAGCTCATTGTTTTTGTTCCATACCCTTTTGAGTTATAAACCTAAGAGATAAATAAGTAAAAGGCAAATAAATAGTAAATAAGTAAAGGCTACTAATGAGTAGTGTCGCTAAATAATTCCTTACAAGCCCCTCGAATGACTAAGCGAAGGGCATCATCATAATACTTTTCCCCCACCATTTTAGGATTAAGCACGATACAGATGACCGCATGCATAACAGCAGTAATAAAATCGGGGTCAATAGAGAGATTAATATTTCCTTTTTGCAGGAGAGCGTAAATATTTTCAGCATCACTAGCCATATGACTAGCAATAAGACTAGGGGGAAGCTTCCGAAAGAGGTAATCCATTTCTCTTTCCACTACCTCCATAATGGCATAGGATTTAACAAGTTTACAGGCTTGAAAGAAAGCTTCCTCCAAACGAGCAGCATCAGGTAAATCTGTACGGGTTTGAAGAATATGAAGAGCTTCAGCATAAATAACTTCATGAAAATCTTCAAGAACCTCAAAGAAGAGTTCTTCTTTTGTATTATAAAATTTATAAAAGGCTCCCTTAGAGATATTGGCACCTAGTGCCAATTGCTCAACGGTAGTTTTTTTAATACCATATTTGCTCATACATTCTAATGCACAAGCTTTTAATGCTTTACGAATCATAACCTTTTCATGTTCGCTAAAGGCTGTTGCCATAGATTTTCCTCCTTAATATATGAAGCTATGTTCTTAGTATAAGATAAACTGAGCGTAGCCAAATGTCTAGAGGTAAGTAGGTAAATGGATTTAATAGTGATAGACAAGCTTGTCTAAAACATTTGATTTGGGTTTACTAAGGGAGAGTGATGAGAATATCTACAGATAAACCAGGTTTAAGATAATCAACACCCGTCTGAACCTCAATACTTGCTTCGACTACAGTATCGCCATCCTTTTCAACAGCCTGCTCAGAGATTTTTTCTACTGTACCCTTAATAGCAGGTAGGTCCTTATTATCATCAGCCAGTATAATAGAAACAGGCACACCTGCTGTTACTTGTGAAAGAGATTCTTCGGGAATATCGGCAATGACATAAAGGGTATTTCTAGAGACGGCTTTAAGAAGAGGTGTGGGACTGAGACCATTCACACCCGCCACATAGGAACCTTTACTACATTCAATGTCATAGACAATGAGGTTATCAGTTGGGGCAATGATATCATTTTCTTTTAGGTAATCCTTCTCTAGCTTTTTTTTCATGTTTTCTAAAGTGAGCTTATTGGCTTCGATTTTGAGTTGGAGCATTTCAATACTGGTTTGTTTTTCAAGATCTATATTAGAAGAAAGGACTTGTGTACTCTTTAGCTGACTAGTAAGATTAGCTACTTCTATTTTTCTATTGGCTTTGATTTTTTCTATAGAGAGTTGTACATTTTCCAGTTCTTTTAATTTAGCTTCATAATCCTGTTTACTTGTCTCTAAAGCATGAGCAGAGAGGCTATGGGCTTCAAAGAGGCTTAGGTTTGTTTCATAGACTTGCTTAGAGAGAGTAGCAGCTTCTTTGAGGGCAGGTAAGGTATTATAAAGAGCAAGAACATCAGGGTCAGTCCCTTCTTTAATATAGCCTTCTTTAAGTTGAAGTTGCTCTTTAATAGAAGAGAGCTGTGCATATTGGGCATTATCATTTCCGATAAGTTGCTTAAGCTGAACTTCATCCATTTGAATTTCCTTTTCTTTGGTGGCAATTTGAAGCTTATAATCCTCTAGATCCAAGGAAATGAGGGGTTCACCCTTTTGAACATTGTCACCATTTTCTACATGAACAGCCGTTACCTTAGCAGGGAAATCTATGTTGATTTCTTCTTTTTGATGGGCTTTTACCTCTCCGTATAGAACGAATTGAGAAGGAACTGTCTCTAAAGAAGTGTCAGGGGTAATAGTTGCTTGGTCACTTGTGCAACCAGTGAAGAGTAATACACTAAAGCTGAGTAGGCTTATTTTTAGTCTTTTCATTATAAATCCTCCCTTATTCTCTATTTTTTAACGCCTCTGTTAAGGCGATTTTATTTACACTTTTTTTGAGGAGTAAGGTGGTTCCACCATAACTTAATACTAATATTCCTAGACAGATACCAATAGAGGGAAGCGCAATGCTAGCCTTAAAGTACTGCTGCATATCTTGAAAAATATTAGCAAAGAAAAAGTTAGTAAGGAGGAAACCACCTGGCAAAGATAGGGCAAAGCTCATAAGTAAAAAGATAAAATTCCCTTTTAGATAAAGGCGACTAACTTCTAATTCGTTATACCCAAAAATTTTAACCATTGAAATATTGATTTTACTTTTATCAATAATCATGTGCATTAAAAGATAAATCACACTTATGAGAATACCTATACCAGCTACAATTAAAATGCCAATCATTACATTCATCATATCCATCAGCTCCCTAACAGAAGTAATCGTCTCAGAACGACTTGTTTTAGAAGTGAGTTTTTCAATGGGAATATCTAGGGAAGAATGGGTAAACAGTGCATTATAGCTTTGCTCATGGAGATTAAAAATACGATTGAAGCTGAACATACTTGTAAAGAGAGAAGGACCATAGTCATAGGGAGAAAGGCCGACAATAGATACAGTATATTCTTTAGCTTTCATTTCATCCTTTACGGTTAAGTGTGTTCCAATGGGAATATTATATTTATCCTTGAAAGAAGGAGTCATAAGAACTTCATTAGCTTTTAGTTCACTAAGCTGAGGAATATTTAAAAATTCACTATTAAGCATAAGACCTTGAATAGAAGCAGTTCTTTCTCTCCCCTTAAGAACGAACTTGACATTGCGAAGACTTGTCAGTTCACCTTGCTTACTATATTTATTCAAGTCCTTAGGGTTTTTGAAGGTGTAAAGTGACTCATAAGGTATGTTATTGGCTAAATCATCTGTATAACCTCTGATGGAGTCATTAAAATAGAAGGCAGTACAAAGGATAAATATACCTATAAATCCACCTAATATAAGGGCTAACATGCTGGGCCATTCCCTAATCATATCTTTTAACCTAAAGCGTGTTAAAAAAGAACAGCTTTTTAAAGTAAGTTTTTTCTCTAAAAAAGAAACCCTGTTTTTTGAAAACTGTCCCCTAAGAAGAGAAAGGGGTGTCTTATTGAGGGTATGAGAAAGAGAAAAGTAGGTGATGCAAACTGTTAAAACAAAAGGAAGTACAAGGCCAAATAAGAGAAGTTGAGGTGTATTTCTAAGTGGGACATAGGGCATGGTATATTGGACTTCCATAAAAGCAATAAGGCTTTTGGAAAGGATGATGCCACAGCTATAACCTATTCCAAGTCCTGTAATGACTAAAAGACAAGGGAGAAGCATATAGTAAGAGAGGAGCTCATTTTTATTAAAACCCTGAGCATAAAGGATACCAATGGTTTGGCTCTCAGCAGTAATATTATTTTTAACAGAAATAGAGATGATAAAGGCGATTACCATAACCAGCATAGTACCAATAACAACCCCCATTTGTTTAGGGCCTTCTGCATCATTAAAGACGGTATTGAGCCTTGGGTTATCTTTACGCATAACAAATTCTAGCAAAGAGCTATTTTCTTCTAAGTACTTTTTAAGACCACTTAGGTCTCCTGACTCACTTCGTACACTATAAAGCTTTGTAAAACCAGTATTTGAAGAAAGATTTTCATAAGCCTCTTTGGTGATGTAACTCACGCCAAAGGTGGTTGGTGTATTAAGCATGTCACTCTTGCTTTTTAACGTATAAACATAATCAGGAGAAATCCCATAACCTACAATAAGGAAGGAGGTATTAAGGAGAGAAATAGTATCACCTAATTTATAATTATTAAATTTGGCAAACTTAGGATCTAACCAGATATCCGTTGGATTTCTAAGAGGCTTACCTTGTATAAGGGCAGGCTTATTGAGGACTTTATCTTGGGTAATGAGTCGGACAACACGTTTAGTCTCTTTTTGAGAGGAGAGTTTATCTAAATCCGCATCTAAAGATTTGTATTCTTCGATGATGACACGATAACGACTTTCAAGATAAGCTATTTTTCGCTTACTAAGTTCGCCTTGCAAGGTAAACTGGGCATCTTCTGCTAATTGGGTATCATAAAAATGATTAACAGCCTGAATATAGCTATCCATGGAACGGTTAAAGCTGATAATAATAGTGATACTTAGGGCAATTAGCAAGATAAAGCTTATATTTTTAAGTTTACTTTGTTTGAAATCACGAAGAAGTCTTTTAAAATTCATGGCGTTCACCTACCTTTCAGGGGAAGTCGTTTACCAGTTAATATCCTTAGCCAATTGACGATGGGTGTTAAAGGTGTTTTGGATGATTTGCCCATCCTTAATACGAAGGATACGATGGGACATATCTTTGATAGCATCATTATGAGTAATCATAATAATAGCTGTGTTATAAGTCTGATTAATCTCTTCAAAAAGTTCTAGGACTTCTTTAGAGGTTTTATAGTCTAGGGCACCTGTTGGCTCATCACAGAGGAGAAGCTTTGGGTTTTTAACAAGGGCTCTAGCAATAGCCACACGCTGTTGCTGGCCACCAGAAAGCTGAGAAGGAAATTTGTATTTTTCAGAACTAAGTCCTACCTTATCGATTAGTGTATCGATATGTAGAGGATTTTCACCCAGGTGAGCACACACCTCAATGTTTTCACGAACGGTGAGATTAGGAATGAGATTGTAAAACTGAAAAACAAAACCCAGTAGATTCCTTCGATAGACATTAAGTTGTTTACTGGATAAATGGCAAATTTCTTTTCCCTCGATTTTAATGCTGCCAGAGGTAGCTTGTTCAAGTCCTCCGATCAAGTTCATTAAGGTAGACTTACCAGAACCAGAAGGCCCCAAGATAACAACAATTTCACCTGCCTCCATTTCAAAAGAGCAGTTATTAACGGCTAAAAATGCATTTTCTCCATTCTGATATTTTTTTACAATATCTTCAACTTTTAAAAACATAAGCTCCCTCCTTTTAGGGCGGTAAGACCAGAAAAATTTTGGACATATGACTAAAAAAGTGATAATGGTCATATATAAATATACAAGAAAAATAAGAAAAAAGTCAATGATTTTTTGATTTAATTATGAAAATTAATTATTATATAAATAAAATAAAAATAACATTTATTTGTACAAAAAGGAGATTGAGGATGCTATAATAACTTGTATAATGTGTTGCGTTTTTGGTATAAAGTCAATAAATGTTGGACAAAGTGAACAAGTTGACTTAGAGTCGGGGGTAGACAATGGCGTTTTATAAAATACTTTTAGTAGATGATGAAGAGGAAATTAGGAAAGGGATTATTAAGCATATTAAATGGGAAGAACTAGGGTTTAACGTGGTGGGAGAAGCAGAAAACGGCATAGAGGCTCTAGATATTATTGATAAGACGGAGCCGGATATTGTTATTACAGATATCAAGATGCCTTTTATGGATGGAATAAAACTGGCACAGAATATCAGATACCGTTATCCTACCACTAAGGTGATTGTTTTATCTGGATTTGATGATTTTGAATATGCCCAAGAAGCCATGAAACTAGGGGTTATGCGTTATATTCTAAAACCTATTAACTCTGCTGAAATGCATGAAATGCTAAGAGAATTAAAGGGTTTATTAGATGAGGAAATTTTGTCTAAGAATAATCTAGAGCTTCTCAAGTTAAACTACGAAAAAAGTTTGCCTCTACTAAAGGAAAGATTTTTAAATTACTGGATTGAGGACTATGTAACGAGTGAAGTGATAGAAGAAAATAGAAGTTTATTTAAGCTAGAGATAGGAACAGAAGATTTATGTATAGCCATTATACGCCCTGATGGATTAATGAATAAAGAAAATAATATACAGTTTGTAAAGAATACAAGTTTACTTAAAGTGGCTATTTTCAATGTATGTGAGGAAATTGTAAAAAGCCATAGCCTAGGGACTTTATTTATGAAAATGAATGAGATGGTGATTATTGCTCCTATTAGAAAAGGAGAGCTTTTAGAAGCCAGTAATCATGTTTTTAATGGACTGGAACAAATACGAGTGACAGTGGAAAAATACTTAAATACCACAGTAACTATTGGAGTAGGTAATGTCTGTACAGATAGATGCATGTTATATAAAGCGTATCTTTCTGCAAAAGCAGCTTTGGATTATACTATTACTTTAGGTAATAATAAGCTTATTTATATTGAAGATATAGAACCAGAGAATGCCCGTGAGATTATTTTTGAAGAAGATAAGGAAAAGGTTCTTTTAGCAGCCATTAAGACAGGGAAGGAAGAAGAGATCAAGAAGATATTGGAGGCTATTTTAAAGCAAATGGAGGGAGCCCAAATTACCTTAAGTGATTATCAGATTTATATAATAGAAATCTTTTCAAGTATAATGCACCTTATGCGTAGTATGGAAATTGATAATAAAGAGATATTCCCTGAAGTAGGAAACTTTTTTTCCTATATCAGTGCATTAAGAACCAAGGAAGAAGTGAAAGAATGGCTAAGTACAGTAAGCT
>JAEZKI010000438.1 GCA_023415525.1 Bacillota bacterium
TATCTAGGTTTTTCAGACAAACCACTTTCAAACCAGCGTAAAAAACCTAACGCTAGAAAAAGCGTATTCGCCCCATTTTCCTCCATACTTTCCCTAGCAGCTCTATACATATATTTAAGATGAAGTCCTAATTCCTGCTCAGGTAAAAAAGTACGTATACGTCCTCTCTTAAGTTCTTCAGTAGCAATACTTTCAATTAAGTCCTTTTCATTTTCAATTTCAAACATCTTAACATCACGAGGAGAAAAAACCCATTCTGATGGTACCTCTAACAAGCTAAGATTCTTTCCCTCTGACAACTTATCTTCTAATTCATTTAAATTAGCAGTCATTAACTGAAGTGTATTTTTAGTTGCTCTGAAATTAAGTAGTGCATTCCGCAAACTAAAGTCTAAAAGCTTGCGTTCCCACATTTCTTGTTTAGTAAGCTTTTTTTCTGTCTCTGACAAGTCTGCCCTTTTCATACTATGTAAAGCCTGAGGAGCCTTTTTTTCTTTATTCTCAAAAGTTATATCATCTACAGTATTATTTTCTAATGAACGTGCCTGCTCCAACTTTATAGGAATAGGACGAATACCACTCCCCCTTGACCGATTCACATCAATAACAGCTATAAAATCTTCACTAGCTAATAAATGATCCTTCCCATGTTTCAAAGCTTTTTCAAAATCCGCCTTTTTACCTAACGTGAAATCTGTACATTCTACAAGGAGCAGTTCTTCACTACCTTCTACGATTCTTTTCTCTAATGCAGAACTGTCCTCAACCATACAATCCGCAAAAGTCTGTTCTTCTAGCCAACATCCACCATATGCATGACCCTTTTTAAAAACAATAAGTGAAAATAAACCAACTGCCTCTAAGCATGCCGCATATAAAACTGCTAAATCAAGGCAAGTTCCTTGTCGCTTTTCTAATACTACATGAGGAAGCCTTACCCGCTGCCCCATCTCCTCATAACTGGCTGGTGGATTGTTATAAACAATACTAGCATCTTGTAGTGCTGCATATATAGCCCCCATCTGCAACTTAACTTGATTGGGATTTTTGGTTTGATAGTCTGTAAAAGCTGGCATCTTCGTCCACTGATTAAGATACTTGGCAGCCTGAGTTAATATCTCAGATACCTTAGGATGATTAGGGGTAACAAAAGCAGTAATCAGCTCTGGCATCACCATTAAACCACTCCACTGGTCATAAGCTAATAATTCTATGGTACTTTCGTACTCATAAATTTTATCTTCTTCTTCCGTTAAATCAACAATCAATGTTCCAACCATTTTCTCTGTCAATGAAAATAAAAATTCTGTGGAAATACTAATTCTTACTGGACTTATCTCAATAGCTTCACCTGCTTCAATAGTATCTATACCATAGGTAAATACCTTGGCAAAAGCAGGTTCAAAAGTAATCTTTAGTTTTAAATTCTTTACTGGTTCTTCTGTTTCATTCTTAATGACTAATGTTCTAATGATTGGAACGTAATTTTGTTGCATAGCAAAATTAATAGACTTATTAAACTGACCACTTATTGTTACCTTTTTAACCATGTGTATCCTCATTTCCTTTATATCTTCTCTTAATTGTAATATTAATTAATAATTTTCTCAATATTTATTAACTATACCACCTATATTTTTTCTCTCATCTTATATTTGATCTATACTAAACCACAAAAAAAGCCAATCCTATGACTCATTTTTCATGATTTATAGCATTGGCTCGCTTATTATGCTATCTTTAAATAGCTTCCTTATTTATATAATAGAAATAGGCTATACTAACACATTCTTATTTTGCTTTCTTTTATAAAAAGACGAATGAATTGCCTAACCTTTACTTAAACTAGTATAAATGTATCCAAAGGAGATTGACTTTTATGATCAAGCTATTTACCCATAATGATTTAGATGGCATAGGTTGCGCTCTACTGGCTTGTCTTGTCTATGGCCAAGAAGAAGTGGATTTTGAAACCTGCAACTATGATTTTATTAATGATAAGCTAACGGAGTATCTTGATACAAGAGCTTTTGAAGCCTTCTCTAAATGTTACATTACAGATATTTCTATGAATGAGACGGTTGCTAACCTTATAAGTACCCTTCCTCTTTCTGAAGAGCCAAATGCTCCCTTGATATCCACTCATTTTCAACTTCTTGACCATCATACTACAGCCAGGTCCTTAGATGCTGCACCTTGGGCTACTGTAAAAATTCAAGAGAGTGATGGAACGCTTTGCTGTGGTACGAGTCTCTTTTTTAATTATCTTAAAGAACATGAACCACAAGCCTCCCACATTTTAAATACGCTTTTTGTCACTACCTTTGTAGAGAAAATTCGTCGCTATGACACCTGGGATTGGACAAAATATGAAGACATTGAAGCCAAACAACTTAACGATCTCCTCTACATTCTTGGGAAAGAACGTTTTATGGCCTATTGGTTACCGCGACTCTTAAATCCTGACGAAGAAACATTTTCCTATGACGCTACTCTCAGCCTAGTCCTTGATATTAGACAACATGAGATCGATAAGTATATTGAAGCACGGGAGGAGGATTTAATCGTTAAAGAAATCCTCTCCTATCAAGCAGGTATTGTCTTTGCTGACCGTTTTCAAAGCGAACTAGGAAATAAACTAGCCGAACTCCACCCTGAACTAGACTTTATTGCCATGATTAATGTTAACGGTGGCGTTTCTTGCCGTACCAATAAAGAAAACCTTAACTTAGGTGAAGAGGTAGCTCAAGTCTTTGGGGGCGGTGGCCATGCTAAAGCAGCAGGACTTCCTGTAACAGATGCTGTCCGTGAACTCATTATTCATTCCATCTTTAACTGTTAGTCTTCTTTTTGACAACTTCTAAAAAGTGCAAAAGCCCCTTATTTCTCTAGCTTTTGCACTTTTATATTTTTTTATTTTTTATTTATTATCTCTTCTATTAGCGATTCTTTCCATTAATTAAACCATCTACCTGTGTAATAAACGGCACATCTATCTGATGCTTTTGGGCTAAGGCAAGTAATGTTCCTCCAAAAAGTTCTCTTTCATCAAGCTTACCTGCTTCATAATCCCTTTGAAAAGAGGTTTTCACGTCATAAGGAAAATTCCTTGCTTTTTGATAAGCTACCTCAACCATTGCATCCGTTAATTCAACCCCTTCTGCTTGCCCTACTTTAACAATTTCATGCATAATACCTTTTACCACTTGACTACTGGCATCCTCTTCATAAACTTGTCCCAGTGTCTTATGTTCACTTGCTGTAACTAATCCATATGCTGCTATAAAAATATATTTTTGCCAAATCTCTTTTATGTGCTCACTAGTAAAATCATATTTGATATGTGCTTTCTCAAATAGTTGACATACCAAGTCTCCTTCTCTTTCTAAGTGGTTAGGGTCCTTCCCTAATATAAGGGTACATGCCCCACCATTTTGCTCAATCAGACCAGGTTCTTTTATATGTGTTCCTATGTAAACACAAGCGGGAAATATACTCCCTTGCTTGATAACTTTTCTAATTCTCGAGTAAATATCTACACCATTTAAAAGTGGAATAATAATCGTTTGGTCGCTTATCTTCTCCTGTAGTTGTACTACTACCCTCTCTAAATCATAACCCTTGACACAAATAAAGCAAATATCCAACATAGGCAAATCATTGATACAATCCGTTACTAAATAAGGTTTGCAGTTAAAAGTGCCCTCTTTATTCGTCTTTAATATTAGGCCCTTTTCTTGTATGACCTTAAAATGTTCTCCTCGTGCAACAAAGTATACTCTTTGCATTTCATTGTCCATAACTTGGGACATCTTTCCTCCAAAGTAGCCACCAACGCCACCTACACCTATAAAAGCTATGTTGATCATCTTCTACTCCCCTTCCATATTTATCTTATTCCATTATAACATTTTTATATAATTCATAATATACATAATATTCAAATATAATAATAAGCCTTCCATGATTCATCACAAAAGGCTTATTTTTTGATCCCCTATTGATAACTTCTTATAAAATCTTCCTTACCTCTTCAGTCGTAAACTCCTTCAAATATTTATTTTTACTGCTTGTAATGAGGAGTTCTAATCGGCCTTCTTTAATACGGTAGACCTTTCCCTTCAACTTGGTACCAATGACATTAACAGGTGTTCCTACCTTTACCTCCTTAATATTTTCTCCTGTCTGACAATCACATGAACGCGCTCCTGTAAAAACCTT
>JAEZKI010000481.1 GCA_023415525.1 Bacillota bacterium
ACTATCTGCACAACTCATATAGGTACCATCTTTCATAATCATCATAGCCCGTCCCTCTGTACCTACTTTGATTCTTTGGATTAACTGTTGAATCTGCTCTAGTTTAATATCTATAGTAACGACACCAATAAATGTCTCATCTGTAGCATATATTGGCATTGTACAAGTGGCCATGATTGTCCTCAATGCTTCATTATAATAAGGATCTGTCATGCTACGTTGTGTTTTTTCATCAGCTACACGTGTATAATAATCTTTTTTAAAATAATCATAGTCCTTATTATAATAACTATCCGTAACCTTAATCTCATTATTCTCTTTATATAAGTATATCCCTGAATATTCTAATTCTTTGTCATATACATAAGGTTCAAACCATATGCCGCTGGCATACACTAACTTGTTATCGATAATACTATTTCTAATAATCTCCTCATAAGTTTCTAGTGTTGTATCCTTATAAGAAGCACCTACTACATGTGCCAACTCTGCTGTAATGGTTTTTATCTCATTTAATTTTCCTTCAATATCATTGATATTCGCTTTTAGTTCTGCACTCATTTGCTCCTTAATTTTCTGCTCTATAATACGACTACTGGATTGAATACTTAACCCTGCAAGCAAAGATATGGCAATGATTACAACAGGTAAAATAATGGCTAACATCTTTGTTCCTATCTTTTTATACCATTTGATAGATGTAGTTTTTATCTTTTTGTTCTTTATCTGCTTCTTTTTCACTTGCCTATTTTTTACTCCCTTACTTTTTTTCATATGACTCCTCCTCTCCTCTATTTTATATTTTCAATATATTAAAATTAAACTTCTTACTATACATAATACCATTTTACCTCTATTTTTTAATTACATATTCTTTCGTAATTGTTTGGATATTTTATTTTTATGTAGACATTTTATTTTTACCGTAACAAAATATCTTATTATTATCCTATTAAAACATACTTTCAAAGATGTAGATGGTAATAAGTAGCTTATTAACTATATATAGTAAAATAAATAGCTAGAAAGATTTTACTCTTTCTAGCTACTTATAAAAATACATATTTGAGTATTCCAACTTCTAAAATAGAGTTATTTTTTATGTTAAATCAGCGTTTCATCATTTAACATAAAAAAATCGCTTCCCAAGTCTACTCATTTGTTATTTCATTCCTACCAACTGTTCGATATTTCCCTGGAGAAACACCATATTTCTTTTTAAAAACTTGCATAAAGGTAGAAAGGGATTCAAAACCACATATAAAACTAATATCTGTAATAGAATACTCTGATGTGTCTAAAAGCGCCATGGCCTTCATCACTTTTCTTTCATTTATCCAATAATGAGGTGTACATTTAAACTCCTTTTGAAACTTACGTTTAAATGTACTAAGACTCATATTCATTGCAAATGCTATTTCTTCAAGATTACAGTATTGCTCATATTGGGATACAACCTTCTCTTGAAAGCTTTTCTCATCTGATAAAGATTTCAAAAAGCCTTGCAAAATTCCTTCTTCATCTAACCTTTGAATATGTAGAAGTAGTTCTATAATCTTAAGTTTTATAATTTCTCTATAATCTTCTGGAGTTTTCATTAATTCTAAAATGGCCTTTGCTTCTTGCTGCATATAAGGAATCGTATGGCCTTTAAAATATGGTCTTACTTCTCTTTTAGTCCTCATTTCTATTTTAGGTATACTTTTTAGTACATCATCTGACAGAAAGATCAACAGACTCTCATATAAATCTCCCGTAAGAATTTGATTCATAATATAATTTCCCTTTTTAAAAATAGCAAATTGCCCCTCACAAATAGTCGTCTCAAAATCTTTATAGACTAAATGCTTTTTCCCGCTTAAAACAATGACGAGCAAATTTTCCTTTACCTCCGTATATATTCGGGAAGGTGTCTTTTCTGTATATTTCGTTACAAAGACTTGATTTTGAATAAAATCTTCTTTACTGGTCATAAAAGCTAATGGTACTTGCATGAGCCCTTCCCCTCCTATAAAGCGCCACTATTGGGGAGTTCCCTCCAAGAATTGTGCCAACAACTCAGCAGTCTCTCCCACCATATCCTTACATCGATTACCAAATACGTTTTTCATAGCTTCTTCTAAATCTTCTTGTCTATTTAAATCGAGCTTAATCAGCTCTTTACACTCTGTGGCCCCGTATTTTTCTCTAAAACTTTGAATAAAGGCTTTGCCCTTATTATAACATAAACCTCTATTTGAAATAATTGTTGTTGACTCTTTGCCATAGCACAAGCCAATAACCATTAAAGCTCCTGTTAAACACCCACAGGTCTTTCCTTGTTTAGACATTCCCCCTCCAAATGGTACAGATAAAGCAATGGCTACCTCTTTGTCCAAACCTAATTCTTCTGCAAAAGTTAATAAGACTGCTTGTGAGCAGTTGCACCCATTGTCAAATAAATTCTTAGCTTTTTCCTTTATATTTCCTTTCATTTTTTGCTCTCCTTTTTTTATTTGATAAATCTATTATCCTTTAAAAGAAGGATTAAAACTTATGAAAAAGGTTCATTTCTTTTTAATATCAGTTCATCTTTCCTGTTTAAATTCGTGGAAATTAGATAATAACTAATGTCATATCAAGTAACTCTTCCATTCATAGACTTATCAGTTTATTTTATTAGGAGGCATGACTATGCATGATGTTATTATTATCGGCAGTGGTATAGGTGGGCTTTGTTGTGGGCTACGACTTCTGCATGCTGGCTATAAAGTATCCCTTTATGAAAAATGTCCCGAAGCAGGTGGTGTCATTCAGTCTACTCCTAGTCGTATGGGCTATCCTGACTATGACAGTTTTGCTTCTATTGGCATTGACCCCCCTGCCTATCGTGAAATCTTTACAGATGTAGGCCTGAGCTTCAAGGATTATTTTTCTGAAATCTACTTAGATGAATTGTATCGTGTCTTTTATGAAGATGGTTCTTCCTTTATTTTGACTAAAAATCCTGTTTCTCAGAAATCCACTTTTGAGGCTTTTTATGGTGAAACCTTCAGTCACTACGCTACTTTTATCAAGGTCTTTTATCAAAAATACCTATTGGCCGACTCCCTTTTACTTTCTCAGCCTTTACTCTCTCTCAAAGAAGTGTTCACGCCGAACCAACTATCTACCC
>JAEZKI010000064.1 GCA_023415525.1 Bacillota bacterium
CCTTTTCAGGGGACACAGCTTTATGTCGGGCAAGGTGATGGGATGGTTATGCTGACACCCGCTCGGCAAATCCTAATAATAGATGGTGGACCTCAAGGCAAAGGGAAAACAATGGAGCGTTTTGTAAAGTATCAAGGTAAAAAGCAAGTAGAGGCTATTATTGTTTCCCACTCTGATTTAGACCATATAGGGGGGGTACTAGAGCTTTTGCAAACCAATTTACGGATTCAACGTATTTTTATATCTCAGACGGATAGCTCACTTTTAGTCAAAGATTTAGGAGCTCTGTGTCAAAAGAAAGGGATTTCTCTGGAGCGGGTAAAGGCAGGTGATAGCTTGCAGATAGGAAAAGTGATGTGTTCCTTCTTATCGCCTCTTGATAAGGTGGTTTATAGTTCCCTTAATGAGAATTCTTTAAGTTGTCTTGTACAATATGGGAGCTTTTCAGGTTTATGGACAGGTGACTTAGGAATTAATCAAGAGAAAAGATTACAAATTCCTCTTTCTTCCTTAACCCTTTTAAAAGTAGCTCATCATGGTTCAAAAACATCCACATCAGAAAGAATTCTCTGTAAAGCACAGCCTAAGTATGCTATGATAAGTTGTGGTAAAAAGAATCGTTTTGGGCATCCTCACCAAGAGGTATTAGATCGCCTAGAAAAACATGATATACCTACTTTACGTACAGATAAGCAAGGGGCCATTTGTTTTAAAACAGATGGGCAAAGACTTAAAATATGGACCTATGGAAAAGGGGAGGAAAATGACGCAAGATAAAGTAAAACAAGGCTACCTTCTCACAGGAGAAGATAGTTGGTCAAAGAATAAATGGTTTAAAGCATTAAAAGAGAACCTAAAAATAGATGAAAAAGACTTGATGAATTATTGTGAGATAAAGGATAAAGAAATCTCGCTTTCCCAGTTAGAGGATTATTTCAATACACTCCCTTTTTTTGCTGAAAAGAAGCTAGTTTTTATAAAGGATTCAGGGCTATTTAAAGTAGGAAAAAAAGAAGAGAGTGACAAGTTTATAGAACTTATCCAGAACCCACCAGAGTATATCATTTTAGTAGTAGACGAGAAAGAAGTGGATAAGCGTAGTAAGCTATACAAAGTATTTAAAGACCGTTATGAAGTCATTACTTGTGATTACCCAGGTGAAGAACAGGTCCTCAAAATTCTTAAAGAAGAACTCCAAAAGCTTCATTTACAAATGGATACAGCGACATTACTTTATTTTGTTAGAAACATGCCGGATAATATAGATACCATTTTATCAGAGTTTCAAAAACTAGTGGCTTATGTAGATGGAAAAAAGATTACACAAGAGGCTATTGATTCGATTTGTGTCTTTTCACTGGAGCAAAGAGTTTTTGAGCTGATTAAAAAAATAGGCGCACATAAGGCAAGTGAGGCCTTAGCCATTTATAGTCGTATGATTCAAAGTAAAGAATCACCTATTGGTATCTTGGTACTTATTGCCCGTCATTATCGAATGATGCTGCAAGCCAAATATTTAAGCAAAAGTCATCTTTCACAAAAAGAGCTAGCAGCCCAACTAAAAATGCCTTATTTTGCAGTAAAAGAACTTTTAGAGCAAAGTAATCGTTATTCTTTTAAACAATTAGAAGATATCTTAGGGGAATGTCTAGAGGTAGATCGTGATATTAAGACAGGAAAGATGGAAGGAACCAAGCGAGTAGAAATTTTGATTATGCATTGTATGAACACACAACCCGTATAGCAAGCTATATAGGTGCTAAGAGGAAGTCTTAAAATTATTTTTAGAAACAAAAAGAGCCTTGTTAGTTAGTAACTAACAGGGCTCTTTTTGCTGACGCAAATAGCGTAATTAAGCAATCGTTTTAACTAAACGAGCAAGAGTAGATTTTTTACGTGCAGCAGTATTTTTGTGGAAAACACCTTTTGCACAAGCTTTATCAATAGCTTTTACAGCTACTACTAAAGCTGTTTGAGCTGCAGCTAAATCTTTAGCTTCTACAGCGCCTACTACTTTTTTAGTTTGAGTTTTTACTGCTGAACGAATTGAACGATTACGAGCAGTTTTTGTTGCGATAACTTGGATACGTTTTTTTGCTGATTTAATATTGGCCATTTTTATGGTCCCTCCATTCATATTCTATGGACACGGTTTGGGGAATTATGAACGGTTTCAACACTTTACAGTATATAGTATTAATAGGATGACGTCAATGTATACAGACTAAATTTATGGTAAAAATACATAAAGAAAATCGTATAAGGTCTTATATTAAATACGTGCTAGATATTGAGCCTGTAAAGAGAAAGAAGGAAGATAAAATGAATAATAATACAAATTTTAACAATTGGTCTCCACGTACCGACCTAGCTTTAGAAGTCAGTCATACTCTCAAAGAAAATCAAGTAGATGACTATGAGATTCCTGGAGTAACCATACGCACACAAGTCAATGAAGTTCATCCTATAACGGTTACGGAGGTAGTCATTAAAGACCAAATAGGTGAGGAACAAATGGGTAAACCCAAGGGGCACTATATTACAGTGGAGAGCCCCACTATTAAAGAAAATGACCCAGAGGCCCATCAAGTGGTAATTGAAGAAGTGGCCAAGGCCTTAGCATCCGTTCTCCCTCAAAAAAATAAAAAGGATTTAGAAGTATTGGTTATAGGTTTAGGCAATCGCTTTGCAACACCTGATACATTGGGGCCTAAAGTGGCCAATAAAGTACTTGTAACCCGTCATTTAAGTGTCAAAACACCAGAGGCTATTGACGAGTCTGTTTGCAAGTTAAGTAGTTTGGCACCTGGTGTAATGGGATTAACAGGCATTGAAACAGCTGAGATTATTAGTGGTGTGGCAGAACATGTCAAACCAGATTGTATTATTGCCATTGATGCATTAGCAGCCAGAAGTGCTTCTCGAATCAATTCCACGATTCAAATTGCAGACACAGGCATTTCACCAGGGGCAGGAGTAGGTAACTGCCGAAAGGAGCTAAATAAAGAGTCTATGGGATGTACAGTTATTGCCATTGGCGTGCCAACAGTAGTAGATACCACCACCCTTGTAGCAGATACTTTTGACACCCTCCTTCAGAGTATGTTAAAGGAAGCAGAGCATTCCCCTTTTTATGATATGTTAAAGGAATTAACAGAACAAGAAAAGCATCAATTGATTCGTGAAAATATTTTTCCTGAAATGGCTAATTTGTTTGTAACACCTAAAGATATCGACGAAGTTATGGAGTATTTAACCAATATTATTGCCAATGCCATTAATATAGCTGTCCATCCTGGGATTACCATGAAGGACATAAATAAATACACCTATTAGTCATAAAAGGAAAGACAAGTCTATAGACTAGTAAGGAGTGAAAGGGGGAAGGCCATGAGAATAAAGGGAGTAATAGAGGATTTTTTTCAAAGACAGCAAGTTGGAGACAGCTTGAAGTACCTTATTTTTTATAGTGCACTTGCCCTTCTTTTTATAAAAAGCTTCATGGGAGAAAAAGGCTTTCAAAAAGAAACACTGACATGGGAGTTTTTGGTGAGAACAATGCCTACAAGCTTTCAAGATAACCCAAGAGGAACTTTTAAGAAATTGCTTTATGAAACCACCCATTGCTTAATAGAGGAACCTATTACTTTTATAAAAAATGTCATGCCGGCCCTACAGCTTACTTCTGATGGTGTATTAGGTGAGGAATATGAAGAACTTAAGGGGTACTTTGAAGAAACAAAGGACATCCCTTATTTACAAAGAGGAGAAAGAGACTATATGCCTCTTTTACCTAATGTACGTCAGCAAGACTTAAACAAAGAAAATTATAAAGATCCTTATTATTTGCTTAAAAATTTTGTGACAGGAGAGGCTGTCTTAGAGGTAGATGCGGATTTTTTACGTCAATGGGATTTTTACGACTTAATGACACGTGATTTGAGGCTAGACGAGAGTCTATCAGGGCCTAAGATTCTCATTTTTCATACCCATGCACGGGAAAAGTTTGTAGGGGGGACAACAGTTGTAGATGTGGGTGAAATACTTGCTCAAGAATTAGAAGAAAAGTATGGTTTAGAAACTCTCCATATTAAAGACCCTTTCTATAAGGATGAAACAGAAAATGTGACAGGGTGTTATGAAATAATGGAACCTTTTATTCAAAAAATTTTAAAAAACAATCCTTCTATTCAAATGTGTATCGATATTCATCGAGATGGCGTAGCAGGTGAATATAAATTTGTAAAGAATTATAATGGAAAGCCCACTGCTC
>JAEZKI010000014.1 GCA_023415525.1 Bacillota bacterium
ATGTAAAAGATGGTATTGTTCATCTTTTAAAAAGTGAAAGCTTGACGAAAGGTATTGCTGTACGCTTAAATGATAACAAAGTCAGCATTGATTTTCATATTGTTGTAGAGTATGGAACAAAGATATCAGCTATTGCAGACAACTTGATAAGTACAGTCAAATATAAAGTCAGGGATACTCTAGGAATTGAAGTAGAACATATTAAAATATTTATCGAAGGTGTAAGAGTAGATAAAGAATAACATCAATTTGTTGAAACAATAACAGATTTGAGGAGGCATATAAGGTGAAAATAGAAGCAATAGATGCAAAAGCCCTGCAGGCTATGATTATAGCTGGTGCAAGAGAGCTTGACGAAAAAAAGCAAATGGTAAATGAGATGAATGTCTTTCCTGTTCCAGATGGAGATACAGGAACAAATATGTCTCTTACTATGATGGCAGCAGCAAAGGAAGTTGAAAAATTAGAGCCTATTAGTACAGAGGAAATGACAAAAGCTGCAGCAGTAGGCTCATTAAGAGGAGCAAGAGGAAACTCAGGTGTTATCCTTTCTCAGCTTATTCGTGGTTTTTCAAGAGGTATTGCAGAGCAAAGTGTCATTGATACTATTGTATTAGCAAATTCTTTTCAAAAGGGCGTTGATACGGCTTATAAAGCAGTTATGAAGCCTAAAGAAGGAACCATTTTAACAGTGGCCCGTGAAATAGCTACCAAAGCTTTAGAATTAAGTTTAGAAACAAGTGATATTGAATTATTTATAAAAGAAATCCTCAAGCATGGTTATGAGGTACTTCATAAGACACCCGATATGCTACCTGTTTTAAAAGAAGCAGGTGTAGTAGATGCTGGGGGCCAAGGTTTACTTTGTATTTTAGAAGGAGCTGCAAGGGTTATCGTGGAAAACCTTCAAGTGGAAATTAAAAAACCATCCACTAAACCCAATACCGCTGCGTTTACGGCTCTTAAGAACTTTAATACAGAAGATATCACCTTTGGTTATTGTACGGAGTTCATTGTGGAGAAGGGCAAAAACAGGCCTTACAATGAGGAAGATACAAAGGCTTATTTAGATAGTATTGGTGATAGCATTGTGGTGGTATCCGATGAACAGTATATTAAAGTCCATGTGCATACAGATAATCCAGGTCTAGCCCTTCAAAAAGGTTTAGAGTTCGGATCTCTTTATACTGTTAAGATTGAGAATATGCGTAATCAACACTCTACCATTTTAAATGAGGAAGAGAAAGAAGAAGAAAAACCAGAGGTACCTAAAAAGGAGTTAGCTTTTGTTTCTATTGCAGCAGGTAGTGGCATTGCTGAGATCATGAGAAGCTTAGGTGTGGATGAGGTCATCGAAGGTGGTCAAACCATGAATCCTAGTACAGAAGACATTTTAGAAGCCATTTCACGCTGTCATGCAGAACATGTGATTGTTCTTCCTAACAATAAAAATATTATATTAGCTGCTGAGCAAGCCGCCCGTATTGAAGAAAATTGTAAAGTATATGTGGTTCCTACTACAACGATTCCACAAGGTATTTCAGCTATGATTGCCCATGAAGTAGGAACAGAAGAAATTGATGGGATTGTAGAAAGCATGAAAGAAGCCATAAGCTTAGTGGAGACTGGTCAAATTACCATTGCCGTACGTGATACAGTTATTGATGGCCAAAACATTAAAGAGGGCGATTACCTAGGGATACTAGAAGGAAAAATCGTTACGAATCATCCGGACTTAAAAGAAACCTTTTCAAGTTTATTGCAAAAGATGAAAGAAGATGCTGAAGTTATTACCCTTTATTATGGTGAAGATATTACAGAAGAAGTAGCTCAGGAATTTAAGGGCTTAGCAGAAAGCCAATTTGGAGAGGCCGATATCGAAGTTTATGCGGGTAAACAGCCTGTTTATTATTTTATGATTTCAGCAGAGTAAGAGGAGCTTCAACCTATTGTTAAACAAAGTGCCGATGCTGTCGGCACTTTTATTTATGAATAAAAAGCTATAACTTATGAGAAATTAAGAAGTATATTAGGATAAAAAGTATCAAACAAGTAACAAGAAGTGAGGAGGTGAAAAGATGCCTTTAGAGGAATCCATCAATGAGCTAAAAGGGGTAGGACCACAGGTGGCTACTAAGCTTCATAAACTTGGTATTTTTACATTAAAGGACATGATTGAACACTATCCTAAAGAATATGAAGACAGACGAAAGATTACACCCATTAGTGAATGTGAGATAGATGAGCCCAATAATATATTAGCCACAGTGGTTTCACAACCTACCGTGACACGAAAAGGTCATTTTATTATTGTCAGCTTTAGGGTAAAGGATCAAAGTGGTGGGCTGGTTATAACTTTTTATGGACAAGCCTATATGAAGAATCAATTTTCTGTTGGAGAAAGTTATTTATTTTATGGTAGGGTAAAACATAAATATGGCAAGATTGAGATGGAATCTCCAGAATATCAGCGCTTTATAAAAGGCCAGGATATTGAAGCCATTGCTAAGATTACTCCCATTTATCCAGCTACGGCTAAACTTTCTCAAAAAGTAATACGTACCTTGATTGCAGCAAGTTTAGAAAAATGCCAGGAAGACTTGAGAGAGAATTTACCCCAGTTTATTTTAAAACAATATGGGCTAATAGGTAAGGAAGAGGCTATTAGAAATATTCATTTTCCAAAAGATAATAAGATCTTTTTTGAAGCACGTAAACGTCTCGTATTTGAAGAACTTTTAATGTTGCAGCTTTCCCTTTATCTTTTGAAATCTGATTTTGCACGTCGAGTGGAAGGGATTGCCCATAAGCATCCTGAAGATTTAAGCGTCTTTATGCAAGCTCTTCCCTTTGCTTTAACAGGTGCCCAACAACGGGTTTTTAATGAGATTATAAAGGATATGGAAAGCAAGTGGGCCATGAACCGCCTTGTTCAAGGGGATGTAGGTTCAGGAAAAACAGTTATTGCCGCACTAGCTCTTTATTTAGCTGTGAGAGGAGGGCATCAAGGCGCTTTAATGGCTCCAACAGAAGTGTTAGCTATTCAACACTATGCCTTTTTAGAAAAGCTTATGACACCTTTTGCTATTCAAGTAGGCCTTCTAACAGGTTCTACCACTAAAAAGCAAAAGGAGGTGCTTCTAGAAAAGGTCAAGGCAGGAGAGATTCAGATTTTAGTAGGGACCCATGCCTTAATCGAAGACAATGTAGAAATACCCAAGCTAGGTCTGGTTATTACCGATGAACAACATCGCTTTGGTGTGAGACAACGCTTGAAACTTTCTGAAAAAGGAGAAATGCCGGATGTCATGGTTATGACTGCTACACCTATTCCACGTACTTTAGCCTTGATTCTTTATGGGGATATGGATATTTCCATTATTGATGAACTTCCACCAGGACGTCAGCCTATTAAGACCAATGCTGTGGACTCAGCTTATCACCCACGTATTTATAATTTTATGGCCAAGCATATTAGTGAGGGACGGCAGTGCTATGTGATTTGTCCTATGGTAGAAGAAAGTGAGAATAGTGGGGAACTCAGAAATGTGGTGGAATACACTGAGTATCTAAGTAGCCAAGTCTTTCCTCATCTACAAGTGGCCTATTTACATGGTAAAATGAAGCCTAAAGAAAAAAACAGCATTATGGAGCGCTTTTCTAAGGGAGAGATTCAAATCCTTGTTTCCACTACTGTCATAGAGGTAGGGGTTAATGTGCCTAATGCCACGATTATGCTCATTGAAAATGCAGAGCGCTTTGGGCTTGCCCAGCTCCATCAATTAAGAGGGCGTGTAGGACGTGGACAGTATCAATCGTATTGTGTATTAGTCAGTGATTCCAAAAACAAAGTGACTCAGAAGAGGCTTAAGATTATGGAAGAG
>JAEZKI010000036.1 GCA_023415525.1 Bacillota bacterium
TTTATATAGTTCTGGGGCAATCTCCAAAAGCTGGTGCACCACCAAACTTCTATCTTCATCTAGACGACTAATATATACAAGCTGTGTCTTACTTTCATCAACACCTAACTCTTTTACAATATCCTCATGGGGAATTTCTGGACTAAAGCGTTCTGTGGAGATCCCATTGATGGTCACCAGAATACGCTCTTCAGGGATTCCATAATTTTTCATTAAATATTTTTTAATGTCCTCACTGACAGCAATGGTCTGCATCCCCCAATCCGTAGTGACACGATAAATCCATGCTGTATTAAATACCCAGTGAGCAGAGGTCACAAAAGGAATGCCAGTCTCTTTATGAATTTTACCCAAAATAAAGCCTGGAATACGGGCATGGGCATGAATAATATCAATTTTTTCTTCCTTTATAATACGTTTTAACATCCAATAGGATTTCCACATATTCTAAGGATTTTTATTATGAAGGGGCACTTTAATATGCTTAATCCCTTCCTTTTTTATATCCTCTTCAAACCTTCCCCCATTGGAAACTAATATAGGAATGTGCCCTGCTTTCTTGAGGCCACAAGCTAATTCTAAAACATGGGTTTCAACCCCACCAATATCAAAGCTCATTAATGCCAATAAGATTCTTTTACCTGTCTGCACCTTATTCATCCTTGTAATTATATATTTAGGTTTTAGGTGTACCTATAAACACATGGTTTTATTTCTTCTAAAACTTTACCTTATATTATAGCATACACAACCTACACAAATCTACCTAGTAATACGATTCGTAAGAATGTGCAAGGTGAAAATGCCTATCCAATTTTTTCTTTTCCGTAGTTAATGAATAAAAACTGTGCCTCAAAATAAAAATAGAAGACTCTAGTTTGTATGTTTTAACTAAGGTCCTCTATTATCTTATAATACTTAATTGGATATTCTCTTACATTGGCTAGATTATTAACAGACACACCTTTGAACATCCATATGGATGTTTCTTCTCAAGTCTGTCATAGTAAGTGAATCTTTCCCTACTTCTTATCTCCGTTCAGTTAGAAAATGATCCACTCTCTTTAATATCTAATAGCAATAATACTCTTGTTTTGCTCTTTGTTTTTCTTCTTCCAATAATCTTTCTATTTTATCTTCCTTTTTATTAATCTTACTCTCTTGATTTGCGAATTTTTTATTTGTTTCTTCAACTAAATATTCTATATATAGTTCTTTTACATTATTCATAAATTATTACTCCTCATCATCATAATAATTATTGAAAAACTGCTGATTATATGTTGCTTCAAAATAATGTTTTCTCTTAATCCAAATAAATCCATCGCCCTTAGATATTACCGCTACATCAATGGGGCCACCTACTGTTAGCATATTATCATCAATACATACTTGTCTTCTAAATGATGTTATATTAACTAGAGATTCAGCCATTGACGCAAGTTCTTCTATAGGTAACGTAGGCACAGCTCTAATAATAGGATTAATATACTCTTCTTGTGAATACGATTGAATTATATTATCTATACTCTCCAATTTGGTTTTCAAGTATTCTTTAGCTTTATCACTTATTTCGTATTCCTCATCTGGACCCATTTCCTCTATAACATTATTTTTTAGATATTCTTTAATAATCTTACTATATGACGGGCTAATTCCTCTAATAAAGGTTTGTACTGTGTCTGTTTGAGCAAATGGAATAATCCAACATTCATTTGAGTTAGATATTTCTCGTTTTTTTATTTCACAGTATTTAGTAAAACCATTAATCTGCCCCTCTACATCATACTGAAATAATTTAGGGAAAATATCACTTTTACCATACCCAGCAATAACAACACCTGTTCTTGCTGATTTAAATATCTTTTTACACAATATATTTATTACGGTAGTCATTATAGCATTTAAACTATCTTCCTCAATAAAATTTAAATCTAAGTTCTCTTCAATAATTCTTTTAATCGCACACTCATACTTTTCTTTAATATATTCTCTATGATTCACTGGCAATCCTTCTAAATCTTTTGCATTACTAATTATAGTGTTTTCATAATACACAATAACATCATTATATATCTTATTCATTTCCTCTTCTTCTAGTTGCCTATTTAACTCTGATATCATTTCTCTTATTTTATCACTAATTTTAAATTTTACTTCATTAACCAAAAGATTGGTTATCTGATATATGTATTTACTTTCATAGTCCTTAAAATTCAATTTATCACTATTAATGTATTCAAAAAATTTATTACAATAATCTTCTAGTGTTTTATAAGCTTCTTTCTTGATAATCCTCCTATATTGCTTGATAATTATCTCCCAAGGTACTCCCATAAACTCTGCATTACTAAATATCATTATTCCAACAGGATGATACTTTGACAATTGAAATAACTTATTCACGCTGTTATGAAATTTACTATGTTTACCAATAGTAACTGTACTATCAGTAGCTAATGCCAATGCCCTTTTATTCATTATAACAACTTCTGCAGTCATATAATCTCCCCTCTCCAAATCTACCTTGCTTTATTGTAATATACTATTTTTTTACTCACTTCTTGCTAATAGATGGTTCAAGATTCTTATTTAAGTATTGTTTTTCAAATAGTAAGCATCATTTACTCTGCAAAAAATCAAGACTAATCTATGACGGAATCACAGCAATTAGCTAAATGATTTCTCTGCAAATTAATCTTACTACTACCTCTATGTTTCTATACAAATACAGAGTTTCAAATACTTCTTGTATATCCGTTCGTATATTCCTTCACAATACTTCTCGTCATATTAGGTTTATAAACTATATGATAATACACTTAGTCTAAGTGTAAGTTTGTTATGAGAAACCATTCTCATATATCCTAGAAGGCTCTTTTTTTCTCCTTATTGTTTCTATTTGTGCTATTCTCCCATCAAAACTCTGAAATTTGACTTTTAGTTAGCCGATACACCATTCAAATAATTAACAAATGCACAGCAAGATACCAACATGAATTTTGCTTCTTCAAATGTACTTGACTTACCTCCAATATCACCTGCATGTCTTATCCCAGAAGCATCACTGGTGTATCCATATAGCTTCTCAAATGCAGACTTCATTGCTGAATGAATTACTATTCCTTTATCCTCAAGCTTTTTAAGCATCTTGCCTAACGTGGCATCTTTCCCTATTTCTGTTAAATGCTCACACATCGCCTCTACTGCACTAATGCTTTCTTTTATTGAATTCTCATAGTCAGGTTTTTGTCTATCAGCTAATAAACAAATTGCCTTATCAATATGTTTATTTACAGCCTCATACGGCCCATCTACAGCCTCATTCACTGCTTTAATTTCATTGTCATCTGTAATAGGTACTATCTTTTCATTAACAAAGCGATATCCAACATATTCACTTCTAAAAACTTGATTTGCTAATTCAAACATCATATTAATTTCACTACTAAAATATCCTATAATTATTTCGAATAATGTTAATACACTACTGTACTCATCCATCAAAATAGTTTGTTTTATAATATCAAAAAAATACTCTGGCGAAACTGATGTATTCTCATTAATTACCTGTATATAAACTTCTCTTAAAATATACTTCATAAATTGTTGTGGTTTACTATTATAGTCACCCCAACCATCAAAAAATAATCCATATGCTTTATGTATAAAATTTAATAATGTTACCCGTGTTCTTTCATCTAAATTGGTATATTGAATTTCAATATTTTCACGTTTTATTCCATTTCTATCTGAGAACCCATTTCTTTTTCTGACTTGTAGCATCTTATCAGACTCCTTAATGAATAATTTGTTTTGTACTATTCATCAAATAACTAATACAACTGTCTTCACTATTACTCTACAAAAATATCTATTATAAATTAACTTATGGCTATATCAATCCATAATCTATATATCATTAATTTAGTAAATAACCAGTTTCCAGTAGCCTTTATCCTTATGATTTGATTTTTTTATTAAATATGCTTTTCCCATTGATGTTCACCTATTTTACTTTATATTAAATATAATACACATTTTCCTTATTATTGTCATTATTTTTTATAGTTTTTATATTTAATATGTACTTTTATATAAGTAATCCAAGTTATCAACCACCACTTCAAGTGGTGGTTTAATTTTGGCCCCTCCAGGGCTTATTACCGACTTACGCCTAAAGGCGTGTTTCGCAGTGCCATTATGACTTACAGCCTCTTAAAGAGGCACTGTACTACTTTTAGCCTTGTAACTTATCAGTCTCTTCTTGTTGCTTTATATACTCTACTATTGTTGCCTCATTAACATTACCCACTGTTGCAACATAGTATCCTCTGGCCCAAAAATTCCTTTTCCACTTAGTTCAATACTCTGGATGCTTGTCAAAAATTTTTAAGCTACTTTTTCCTTTTAAAAATCCCATAAACTCAGATACACTTTGTTTAGGAGGAATACTCACATACATATGAACATGATCCTTACATATACTTCCTGATATTAATGTCACCTGTTTCATTTCACATAACTTACGTAATATCTCCCCTAAATCTTTCTTCACTTCTCCATACATTATCTTTCTACGATATTTGGGAATGAAAACGATATGATAGGTGCAATTCCACCTCGTGTGTGATAAACTTAAATTGTCCATTTGGACCGCCTCCTATGATTTGATATGGCCTGCGAAACCAATATCATTCTATCATAGGAGACTTTTATTATCCGAGGTATCGCTACTGCTTATTCCATTCGCCCCAGCTCAGCTGGGGGATTAATGTTTTTCATTTATTTTGCATATTTATATGTCGTCATAATCTTTTTACCTCCTTGCTCAATGTGATTTTCAATATATAAACAATAAGGTTACTCTTTTTGTTTTACATTTCTATCATTAAAATGTGCCAGTAAAACATCAATTATTAGTATCCTTTGCTAAGTTATCTTTCCATCTACTTCAAAAGTGCCCCTCCCTAGATGACCTTTGCAAGGCCCCCAATGTCCCTAAATACTTTACTAACAAAAAATAGAGGAATCTAGTTAGTACTGATTAACTAGGCTCCTCTATTTTTTAACTTAATTCTGCTTTTATTTTTTTTACTTGCTCCAGACTTAACTCTGTCATCTCACTAACCATATCTTCGCTCATTCCACTAGATAATAGTTTTTTTGCAACACTATATTTTACTTGTTGCCTACCTATCTCTTCGCCTCTTTGTTCTGCTGAATTAATCATATTAGCCTTATCATGCAATGATTTTTCTCTTGCATAATAAATACTCATTGTATCTTCATCACTGCTTAAAAACTCTAACTTATTTTCTGCTTTCTTTATTGCTGGCTCCATATCCACCAACTCCTTTAAAGTTTCCTCAGAAATATCTTTTTCTAAAAAGGTAAGCCATCTTTCAATGGCATTATCTTTAAAATTCTTTTCGGCTAGCTTTCTAAACTTAGGATACTCTATAAAATGAATTTCGGCTGCATCTGTGAGCAGATAATTCTTTTCTTCGTCTTCCCAAAAGTGAAAAGTGGAATGATAACCTTGAGTGCCTAAGAACGCAAAATCTAATAAATTAATGGTAATCACTCTTGGAAGCTTCGAATAATCCTCACCTTGCTTAATTCCACTTGTATAAAGCTTACTTAAGTAAAAGAGCGTTCTCTTTTCCATATTACCCTGATTAGTCAGTTGAACCTCTATATCAATTTCTTCACCTTTACAGGTTCTGGCTCTTACATCAATAATTCCAGTTTTATCTTCAATAAGTTCTTTACTTAAGGCCTTATTATCTTTGATTTCCACTTCTTCAATAGGTTCACTGCAGGTTTTCTTTAAAACAGCATTTAAAAAAGATAATAAAATATCTTCATCACCTTTTTCCCCAAATAACTTTTTAAAAATAAAATCATTTAACGGCTTAACTTTCCTCATACTCGTACCTCTAGCATTTCTTTCTAGCTTTGACTATGTTTTTAATTATTATACCATTTGCAATGTGCATTTTCTATGATTTTCATACAAGAATACCCACTCAAAAAGGCTATCCTCTTGATAATGCCTGCTGCAAATGTTTCTTCACACACCTTAAATAAGGAAGATATTTATTATAAGTTCCACAATAACATTTGCATATTCAAAATACTTACTTTGTTTTACTTATTTATAGTTATTAATTCTTATATCATCTACAAAATTCACCGTTCTATTTAATTCAATGATGCAAACAGCCTAGTCTAGGGAAAGGTATTTCTGGAGGCTTCCTTCGTAGTGGAGCGTTTTCCAACGAAACGGAGATAAGAAGCCCCTTCTGAT
>JAEZKI010000067.1 GCA_023415525.1 Bacillota bacterium
GGGTAAGCTTTTTGATCGCTTTTATAAGGCAGATGAAATCAGAATGGGAAAGGGTGCAGGCCTTGGTCTATGTATTGCCAAAAGCTTGATGGAAAAGATGGGGGGAAGTATGGAAGCCCACTTAGAGTCAGGACGCCTCTTCATAACTTGCACCTGGGTAAAGGCAAAAGACAAGAAATAGCACAAAAGAGCTTTTTAAATAAAATAATGAATTAAGGATTTCTTAAGACTTTCTTTAATAATTCTTTGAACTTTCTTTGAGATTTCTTATGGTTAAAAAGTTAGTATTTGGGTAATGAAAGATTACCTTTATACTAACTTTTTTTATTTTATATCGTTATATAGCTAAAAGGGCTTTAAAAGTATAGAAATAAAAGCGAAGTGTAGGGGGAAGAGTGAAATAAGAGAAAAGAGGAGTGGGATCATGTCTATTATTTTGAAATATATTATTAAATCCATGAAGGAAAAAAAGCTTCGTACTTTGCTTATTATATTAGCTGTCCTTTTATCAGGAGCACTGTGTTTTGCCTCTATGGGACTTACAGATTCCGTTATGAAGCTTTATGAAGAAGGGGCAAAAACAGGTATTGGAAATGCAGAAATTAAAATTTTGGCGAATGATAAGTCACCTAGTCCCTATGTCAGTATAGGACTAAGTCGTCAGCTCAGTGAAAGAATGGCATATAGTATTCCTACCATTAATGCTTCAGCTTATTATCAGACAAAAGAAAGAGCTTATGATGAATTTAACCTACTTGGTATAGCCCTAGAAGATTACAAGACAATGAATGCCTTAGAATTAGTAGCAGTTAATAATCATCAAGCTTTTGAAGGAAATTGCATGATCATAAGTCAGAAGACAGCTGATAAGTATAAGCTTCAGGTGGGAGATAACTTAGAGATACGTTTAAAGGATAAACGAAAAAGGTACAGTGTTTATGGAATAACTTCAAATGTAGGAATTTTTAAAAGTGAGGGCAATAGACCTTTTCTTATGGTACCTTATGGAACTCTTTCTGCGAGTATAGGAACGGATAATTGTCCTACTACTCTTTACATAAGAGCAGCAGAGGGGCAAGAAGTAAAAACATTAATACATGACTTAAAAGCACTTTATCCTAAGTACGAAGTAGCGGAAGCTCTAGATCTAGAAAGCTTTAGAGATATGATAGAATCCATGTCCACCATGATGGTTATGATGGCAATTATTATTACTATGATGAGTATCTTTATTGTTTATTCCTCTTTTAAGGTAATCCTATTAGAAAAAATGCCTGTTGTAGGAACCTTTAGGAGTGTAGGGGCTAGTAAGGGTGTGATGAACTGGGTGCTTCTTTTGGAAGGTAGCTTTTATGGCGTTTTAGGTGGAATATTAGCAGAACTAGCAGGAATGGGTATTTTAAAGGCAGTTGTTATAGCCATGATAGGAATGACTGGAGAAACCTCAAGTCAAGGTGGGATGGTACTTAAGCCAAGTTATTTTATTGGAACCTTTTTAGTGTGTGTGAGTATCTGTATTTTTAGTAGTTTATTTCCTATTTTAAAGATGTCGCGTATTCCTGTTAAAGAGATTGTATTAGGCAGTGAGGGTAAACAAAAAAAGAAAAAAAGGTGGAAAGAGATACTGGCAATAGGCCTAGTCCTTTTTAGTGTTTTGGCAACCTTCTTTTTACCAGAGCAAGCTAAATCTACGGTAGGAAGTCTAAGCATGTTTCTAGGTATAGTAGGTATAATCGGTGTGTTACCTACCGTTATTAGATGGACCTCTGTAGGGGTAGAAAAGATATTCTCCTTATTATTTGGGAATATGGGATTATTAGCAATTAAAAATGTGAGAGGAAATAAAAGTAATAAAAATAGTATGACACTAATTGTAATCGGTGTAGGTATTTTGCTCATGATTAATAACTTTGGAGAAAACCTAGCAGTAGAGGTTGTCAGTGCCTATAATAAGAATTTTGACTATAGCTTAGAGATTACAATGGACAACATGGATAAATCAGATGTAAGAGCGCTTTACTACAAAGAAGGGGTAAAGGAAGCTTACGGTAATTTTAAAGGGGGATTAATACAAGGCACTAAAGCGGCACTTGTAGATTATGGAAATGTTCCTCTTATAGGGCTAGAGGGCGTACAAGGTCAGCAACATGGAGAATATGTAACCTATGGCTACGCTAGTGAAGAAGAGAAAAAACAAATTCTGAGTAGTTTAGGGAAAGGACGGAATATTGCTGTTTCAAATATTTTAAGGAAACGTTATAACTTAGAGAAAGGGCAGCTTTTAAGAATAGAAGTGCCAGAGGGAGTTAGAAGTTATAAGGTTATTGGTTTCTTTGACACCATGATGAACAATGGAAGTATTGCACAAATAGGTGAAAGTTACTTTAGGCAAGATTATGCCACCAATAGCTATGCCTCTATCTTTCTTAAAACAAAAGAGGACCCAGAAGCTATTTTGGAACGTATAAAGGTAGAATACCGAGATAGACATTTACAAGGGCAGAGTCTAAAAAGTCAAATTAGGGCGAATGAAGAAAGTAATGCCGCTGTTATTACCGCCTTATCTGCTCTTTCTACACTGGCTGTTCTTATTGGTATCGTTGGAATTGTGAATAACCTTTTTATTAGCTTTATTGAGAGAAAAAGAAGTATTGCTGTTTTCCGTTCAGTAGGCATGAGTAAAAAGCAAGTACTAAAGATGATTTTTTTGGAAGCCCTATATACAGGCCTTATGGGAGCAATGATAGGAATCAGCTTGGGCTGGATTATGATGAAAAACTTACCTTATGCTCTAGAGCTTATGCAGCTTCCTCCTATTGCTTATTTTATAGGAGAAGGCCTATGGGTTTATGTGGTGGTAGCTACTCTTGTAACTATAGGAGCTTCTATTTCACCAGCCTTTAAGAGCTCTAAGCTAAACATCATTGAAGCTATTAAATTTGAGTAAATTAAGGTTTTTTTAAGGTTTTCTTAGAAGTTTCTTAGAGTTACCCCCTTAAGATAAAGCTTGTAAAGAAGAAGGGAACTTAATGTTTAACCTATAAAACCATAAAAGAGCTGTTTAGTAGATAAAAAGATAGGGATTTAAGAAAGGTTGGGAGATAGAGATGGCAGTTGTAATAGAAACCAAAGGACTTTGCAAAAGTTATGATTTGGGAGATTCCAAGGTAGAAATATTAAAAGATATTAATCTAGAGATTGAGAAGGGAAACTTTTACTCTATTATGGGGCCTTCAGGCTCTGGGAAAAGCACCTTGCTGTATTTATTAGGGGGATTAGATCGGCCTACAGAAGGGACCATTAAGATTAATGGGAAAGAGCTTATTAAGATGAAGGATAAAGAAGAAAGTCAATTACGCCGTAGCGATATTGGTTTTGTCTTTCAGTTTTATAATCTCATTCCTAACTTGAATGTAGAAGAAAATGTGATGTTACCTATTTTATTAGATGGTAAAAAGATGAAGGACTATAAGGAATCTCTGGATGAGATTTTAGATGTTGTAGGACTTACAGATAGGAGAAAGCATACACCAAGGGAGCTTTCTGGAGGACAGCAACAAAGGGTAGCTATTGCTAGGGCACTTATTAATAAACCAGATATTATTTTTGCAGATGAACCTATTGGAAACTTAGATAGTAAGACAGGCGTAGAAATTATGGAGCTTCTACAGCAAATTAATAGGGAGCAAGGGAAGACCATTGTACAGGTGACTCATTCAAGAGAGGCAGCAGATTATGGGACCCATTTGATTATGGTAAGAGATGGCCGCATTAATGAGGAACAATCTCAACTAATAGGAGGAGAAAGAGCATGAGGAAGTGGTGGAGAATGTTTATTTTAAGTATGAGTATATTAGGGACAGGATTTTTGATGACAGGCTGTAGTGGGGAAGAAACAAAGGCAGCAGAGGTAGCAGAAGAAACGATAGCGCCAGAAGAAGCAGTAGAAAATAAAATTGATGTATTTGGTAGCGTGGAAGCTAATGTAACAAGAGAGATTCATGTGGATTTTCCAGCATCCGTAGAAGAAATCTATGTGAAGGCAGGAGATCAGGTCCAAAAAGGAGATGCCTTAGTACGTCTCAATGTGGAGGACTATAAAAGCCAAATTTTAAAAAAGGAGCAGGAGATTCAACTTTTAGAGATAGAGTTAGCAGCTGCTCATCGTAATTTAAGTCCAGAAAGTGCACAAATTGTTCAAAAAAATAGTGAGCTTACCCTTAAGAGAAATTTATTAGATAAAGGCACAGATCCAGAAATAAAAGTGATACAAGAGCAAATCACCTTAGTAGATGAGAAA
>JAEZKI010000076.1 GCA_023415525.1 Bacillota bacterium
GGCCTGCTACTATAGAAAAATGTTTTCCATTCCTCTTGTTGGAGTGACTGGGAGTGTGGGTAAAACCAGTACAAAAGAGATTATTGCAGCTGTATTAAGTGGAAAATGGCGAGTGCATAAGACAGAAGGGAATTTTAATAATGAGATTGGTTTACCCCTTACACTTTTTGGACTTCAGCCAGAGCATGAAGCAGCAGTGATTGAAATGGGAATGAATCACTTTGGAGAAATTAGTCGCCTAAGTCAAACGGCGCTCCCTGATGTGGCAGTAATTACTAATATAGGGACTTCTCATATTGAGAACCTGGGAAGCCGAGAAGGCATTTTAAAGGCAAAATTAGAAATATTAGAAGGCTTATCACCTAATGGCTTGCTAGTCATTAATGGTGATAATGACTTATTAAGAGAAGTAAAAGACCTTCCTTGTAAGGTAGTACGTTATGGTTTGGATCCGAAACATCCTTATTATGCCGAATCTATTGTGTGTGAAACGGAGTATACTTCGGCTAAGGTTCATACGCCTCTGGCAAGTTATAAGGTGCGCATTGCTGCTTTAGGAGAACATATGATTTATAACACTTTGGCAGCTATTGCTATTGCAGAACACTATGGATTAACCGTTGAGGAGATTCAAAAGGGCATTGCTTCTTATCGTTCGCCTAAGATGCGTATGCATATTACAAAGACAAAAGATGAGATTATTTGTATGAATGATGCGTATAATGCCAGTCCTGATTCCATGGAAGCAGCCCTTAAGGTGTTGGAGAATTACCCTTGTCAAAATAAACGTATTGCTGTTTTAGGGGATATGCTTGAAATGGGAGAATATGCTCCCTCCCTTCATAAGCAAGTGGGTGAGTTTGTCGCCACAAGACAAATTGATGTCTTATGTGCAGTAGGTCTATTGGCTCAATTTATTTACGAAGGAGCTACCGGTAGGGCCTCTATGCTTAAAAACTATTATTTTAATTCAAAGGAAGAATTTATTGAAAAAATGAGAAATATTATAAATTCAGGAGATACAGTACTCTTTAAGGCATCTCGTGGTATGAAGTTTGAAGAACTTATTGATGGTTTAGGAAGGGTGAATGATGATGAATAATGATGCCTTATATGCTGCTTTAATAGCGTTCTTTTTAAATATTGTTATAAGTCCCTTTGTTATTCCTATGTTGCAGAAGTTAAAATTTGGGCAAAATGTACGAAATGATGGCCCCAATAGTCATCTAAAAAAATCAGGAACCCCTACTATGGGTGGTGTCATTATTTTAAGTAGTATGGTGCTCACCAGTTTACTGTTTAGTGTGAATAATAAAGAACTTCATCTGATTTTATTTGTAACTATGGGGTTTGGCCTTATTGGATTTTTAGATGATTATATTAAGATTGTAAAGAAACGTTCCTTAGGTCTTACAGCTAAGCAAAAAATAATCGCACAACTCATAGTAACTTGTATTTTTGGCTATGGGATAAAAGGTTATTTAGGAATGGACACCAGTATTATATTACCTTTTAGTGGGGGTAAAGAATTAGAGCTAGGCTATCTTTTTTGGCCTTTCTTAGTGATTGCTGTATTAGGAGTGGTTAATGCAGTGAACTTAACAGATGGCTTAGATGGATTGGCTTCAGGTGTAACCGTACTTGTTGCTACTTATTTTGCAGCTATTGCATGGGCTATACAAAGTAATGTTTTACCTATTGCAGCAGCTGCTGTAGGAAGTTTATTAGGCTTCTTACTCTTTAATAGTTATCCAGCCAAGGTGTTTATGGGAGATACAGGTTCTTTGGCTTTAGGTGGTTTTGTGGTGGCTACAGCTTTTGTTATGAAAATGCCTCTTTTTATTTTGATTGTAGGCCTCATTTATGTCATTGAAAATATTTCTGTTATTTTACAGGTAGCTTATTTCAAAAAGACTAAAAAACGTCTTTTTAAAATGGCACCTATACATCATCATTTTGAATTATCCGGTTGGCCAGAAACAAAGGTTGTAACAGTATTTAGTATTATTACAGCTATTATGTGTTTAATAGGACTTGTTGCCTTATAGGAGGAGAAAAATGAATATACAAGATAAAAATATCCTAGTAGTAGGAAATGCACGAAGTGGAATAGGTGCTGCTAAGCTTGCCATTAAACAAGGTGCTCGGGTATGGATTTATGATGGAAAGGCTTATGAAAAGTGGAGCTTAGAAGTACAAGGTCAAATTGATGAAATGAAAAACTTAGGGATTCATTTCATATTAGGAGAAGAACCCTCATTGAATGGAATAGATCTAATAATTATGAGTCCAGGGGTTCCTCTTGAAATACCTTGTGTGGAAGCAGCTAAAGCGGAGGGAATAGAAGTAATAGGTGAACTAGAGTTTGCTTCGCGTTTTTGTAAGGCACCCATCTTAGCTATTACGGGAACCAATGGAAAGACAACGACAACTACTTTAGTAGGGGAGATTATGAAATCTTATAATCCTCAAACTTATGTAGTAGGTAACATTGGTCGTGCTTTTAGTGAAGAAGTATTAGCTATTCCAGAAGATGGTATTGTCGTAGCTGAGGTAAGTAGCTTTCAATTAGAGACTGCACCGACTTTTCATCCTAAGGTATCTGCCCTATTAAACATTACACCCGATCATTTAAATCGCCATCATACGATGGCTAATTACTGTGCATGTAAATATCAGATTATGCAACAACAAACAGCTGAGGACTTTTGCGTTTTAAATACAAAAGACCCTTATTTTGAAGAGGCTAAAAGTAAAGCAAAGGGTCAAGTTGTTACCTTTAGTTTAGAGGAAAAACCACAATGTGGTGTCTATG
>JAEZKI010000093.1 GCA_023415525.1 Bacillota bacterium
CTACTGAATCTGTTAAAGCTGTGGAAGCCAAATAGAGGGCTCCTGCTAAGGCCACTGCCAAAACAACCAAAAAAGTACGCATCTTTTTTTCTGTAATAGATTTTATCAAATACTTTAATATAATTTGCATGCCTTCTTACTCTTTCTCTAATTTATTATTCCAATCTTATACTTCCAAGCCAGAACCCGACTAACTGCTTGGTCTATGGTTTCAATCTCTAGTTCACCCCTTTGAACAGCCTCTCGTACAGCCTCATAACCCCCTTTTAAATCTGAAATAATGAGTAGGTCATTGCCTGCCTTTAGAGCCAAAACAGCTGGATGGCTATCTTTTACATATAAATTTATGGCTTCCATGGCTAAATCATCGGTCATAATAACTCCAGTAAAACCTAATTCTTCTCTTAAAAGCTTATGTACCTTTGGAGAAAGGGAAGCAGGGTAATCCTTATCCATGGCTTCTACAATATTGTGAGAGACTAAAATACTCTCTACGCCTTCCTCTATTCCCATCTTAAAAGGAATCAAATCAACTTCTCTAAAGCTTCTAATATCTCTTGTATCTCGTACAATATCTGTATGGGTATCTCCATTTTCACCATAGCCCGGGAAATGTTTAAGGGTACTGGCAAGCTTCAGCTTCTGTACAGCCTTTATAACTGTAATCACATATTCAGCAGTCTCTAGGGCTTGTTTACCGAAAGTTCTTCCATACATATAAGCAGTAGGCTCTGTGGTTACATCTGCCACAGGGGCTAGATTAAGTTGTATCCCCAGCTCCTTTAGCAGCTTCCCCTTAGTTAAAGTATCCTCTTCTACAGCTTTTAACCCACCTAGCTTATCTAATTCTTGAGGTGACTTAAAGGGCTGATCTGCTAATAAAGGATTATTGCTAATTCGAACCACGCTTCCACCTTCCTCATCTACAGCCATCAGCATAGGCAGCGTGCTAGCTTCTTGATAACCTTTAATCGTCTGTATAACTTCTTCTTTTGTCTTATCCTTAAAGTCCCTTCCAAAAAGTATATAACCCCCTGGCTTCAGACTCTTAATTTGCTCAATGGCTCCTACATCTGGACATCTCGCCAAAAACAGCTGGCCTATCTTTTCTTCTAAACTTAAACTTAGCATTTTTTCTTTTGCTTTTTCTTCATAAGACCCATATACCGTCTCCAATTGCTTTTTTCCCTCTATAGGTTGTTCTTGACCTTTTTTCTTTGTTTCCTTTTTCAAACTCTTTGTAGTATCTTCTGTATTCTTCAAAGCCTCAGTAAGCTTTTCTACAAGTTGCTTCTGACTGGCCTCTAAAGCAGCTACTTTTATTTTATTATCCTTGGAGAACTCTTGAAATTGAAAGAGGGAGTAACCTATACTGCCCATAGCCAATAGACACAAACTAATAGATATGTACTTCTTCCATTTCCCTTTAGGCTTATTGACTCCCATCTACTTTCCCCCTTCATCCTTCTCATTTTTGGAACTACTTTTCTCTCCGTTACTCTCTATCCACTGAAATATGACCTGATACTGTTTCTATATCTATTTGATATTCTGGATTATTCCCTACTTCAGCCTGGGCTTCTTTCTTGCCCTTTCCTGTATAATGATAATCTATATTCCCCTTTATCTTACCTGAAACACTTTTTCCTTTAATTTCACAACTCACTTCTTCATCCAAACTCACTTCTATCTGCCCTGATACGGTAGAAAGGTCAGCGTCACCTTCTAATGCTTTGTAGGCTACCTCAATATTTCCTGAAACGCTTCCTATATTTCCCATCCCAGTTAATGCTTCTACCTCTATACTTCCCGAAACATTTTCTAAACTATATTTCTCTGTTAGAGCTTCTTTGATATAAATGGAACCAGAAACACTTTCACATTTTAAGCTTTTAGTATCTACTAACTCATTGAACTCCAAAAATCCCGAAACTTGCTCTGTTTTCAGTTTATCTAGCTTTATGGGTGTATTCATTTGAATGTATCCTGAAATCGTCTTTAAGTATAAATCCTCCTTGTAGCTTGCAGGTATTCCTATATAAATGGAATGCTTAGCCATATTCACACCAATAGGCAACCATTTTTTAATTGTTGGTCCTTTAATAGATAGTTGATTCCCTGTTTGCTTCATTTCAAAAAAATCATTTTCTGCTATTTGCCTACTGGTCGTTTCAATAACTTGTATTTCATCTCCTTCAATAACCTCTACAACAATATCTGCATTCATAAACTCTACACTTATTTCATCTATGTCTTTAATTTCCCTCTGTTCCCTTTTTTCTTGTGCTCCCTCGCCTGTTCTTACAAAATCATCTGTATTTTCAAAGATTCCTGCTTGTACAGTTCCTTCACTAAAGCTTATTGCTCCACTTGCAATACCCTTAAAGAAAAATATTAGGGCAATAAGTACACCTACTAAAATAACGAGTTCAATAATCTGCAATACCCTTATCTTTCTCATTCTCTATTCCCCCATGTTATTCATACTAAAAACTAAATCCACAATCTTCTGTACAACTATTGCTATAATAAAAAGAATCCATGAAATCCCCCAAATATCAAAGGAAAAGCTTACTATTAGATAAAGAGCAACTGTCCCCGTCCAGATAATGGAATGAACCGTATCTCTCACTTCTTTTCTCTTTTTTGCATCGAATTTTTGAATGGAAGCTGCTGCGCTTTGCATCCTACCATTTTCCTCCAATGGATTTTGAACTATAAATTGATAAATAAGTAAACAGGTGGGAATCGTTGCAAGGACTAAAAAGCTAATGAAAGTTAACTTATTATCTAAACCCAATAAACTCTTGCCACCAATCAAAACAATAAAACTTATGACATATAAGGTAAAACTACAGCTTGTAATAAGTGCAGCTCTTTGCTTATCAAGTTGCTTATTCTCTGTTTCTCTAGGGTTTTCCCTTAATTCACTAATCAAAGCATCTACATTCCCTATACCCGTAATCGCCTTATGATAAGCTTCTTCTGGTGAATCTCCTTCATTTATCAAATCCTTATACTTCTCAATAAGGTTTCCGATTAATTCTTCCTTTGCTTGAAACATCTTTCTGGTATTAGGTGCTTCTTCAAATAAAGCTTCCACTGCCATTCTAATTTTACCTTCCATCTATAAAGCCTCCCTTACACTTTGTTTTTCGTTTTAAGCTTCTCTCCATCCTTTTGTTGCTTTTATGTTTCTTCTCATTGCTTATATAATTATTAGTTATATTAATAATATATATACCTCATGTGATGAAGTATTATCTATATTTCATATATTACTCATATATACCTCACCTGTCAAGGTATATTGTGAAAAAAATATTTTTTTAAAATATTTTTATTAACCTTACTCTTTTTTCTCTTTCTAAACTTATCTCTTTCTTGCTTCCATCCTTTCATTAATTACCATTAGTATTTCATGACAAAGAGGCATGAGTGCTAGCCCAAATTCTAGCTTGACCTCTTTATTTATTAATAGCCACCCTAGTTGCGCCATACCTACTCCATAGCAAAAAATCCAGATGCCCATGCTTTTAAATCTTTTTTGGGGATTAGAGGAGGTTGTATCATCTCCATACACCATGAGTATAGGGATAAAAAAAACTTTATAAGAAAATAAAAAAAGAGGGACAAACCAACTTAAATGTGTTTGATAACCCTCTACTTTTTCTTTTCCTTTGTATCCTTTAACGGATGTCATGGCCTTCGGTGCTGCCCAATAGACCATTAAGCCTTCTGCTATATGTAATAAGCCTACTAAAAAGACAAATTGTCTATAAGGTATTACCAAACATTCTGCGGGTATTCCTACCCAAAGGCTTAATTGGTAAAGCCCATATAAACTAGGTACACTATAGGCTAAGCAGTACCACCTACTTTGTATCCTCCCTAATAAAAAGCTTATAGGTAGGAGCAAAAACAAACTAAAGGTAAGGAGCCACGGGCCCCCTACCTTATTCATCACAAAACTAATACTAATACCTATAAGACTTCCGAGAACCAGTGATTGGAGTTGTCTCTTCATCTCATCCCCCTATTTGACTTCCTTTTTTAAAACCTCAATAGCTTTCTGGAGTTGAGCATCTTCATGGTCTTCTAATTTGCCTTTTGTAAGGGCACTGGTACTTAAGCTTACTTTATAGTTTGGTTCAATCCCTATTCCCTGAATGCATACGCCACTTGGTGTAAAGTATTTAGCTGTAGTCAGTTTAAGAGCAGAACCATCCGTAAGTGGCACAATACTTTGAACAACCCCTTTGCCAAAGGTGGTTTCTCCCACAAGCTGGGCACGTTTATGATCCTTGAGTGCACCTGAAAGGACCTCTGAAGCACTGGCACTATCTCCATTTACAAGGATAACAATAGGTATATCATTATACTTGCTATCTGCAAAAATCTCTTCTACTTTACCATTTTTATCTTTCGTTGAAACAATGAGTCCCTCTGGAATAAGTTCATCGACGATCTTGGTAGTTACCTGCAAAAGCCCTCCTGGGTTATTTCTAAGATCTAGTACCAAGCCTTTAGCTTTTTCTTTTTCTAAAGCTTCTAATTCTTTTATAAACTGATCATAGGTTAATTCCTCAAACTGTGTGATTTTGATATAACCAATATTCTTTTCTAACATTCTAGAGGTTACTGAAGGATAAGTAATATTCTTTCTTGTAAGAACGAAATCATAAACCTTTTGTTCTGAAGGCCTATAAATACTTACATTAACCGTTGTATCTGGTGGTCCCTTAATAATTTTAGGCACATTTTCAAAGTCATCCCCTGTAATGGTCTGCCCATCGGCTTTGATAATTTTATCCTTAGGCAAAATGCCCACTTCCTTAGCAGGTGAGTTCTCAAATACCTCTGTTACCATAATGGTATTGTCTGTGGCATCTACTGTCATTTGAACCCCAATCCCAGCATAGACTCCACTGGACTTTTCTTTAAAGCTGGCATACTCCTCTATGGTGTAGTAGTTGGTATAAATATCTCCTACTCCTGCTACAAATCCCTTATAAATACCTTCTTGCATCTTTTCTTTGCTGATATCACCTACAAAATAATTGTTAATAACTGATTCTATCGCTAATAATTTTTTATCTACATAATAGTACTTATCGACAAAGCCTACTCCTAGCAATACTATTGTTGACAATAAAAAACTTATAGCAGCACCTCGAAAAAAGCTATTTTTTTTCATCAATGCTACCTCCTTCATAAATGTGTGACTATATTTAGTGTACCTATGTTTTGATAATCCTATCCTTATTATTTTTTTCCTTTATATCCTAAAAACAAAGAATGCTTTTATTTCAATTGTTTGATGGCCTCTACAAGTGGCGCATCATTTTCTATAGAAAGCTTACCTGTGGTCATAATTTCAACAGCTGACTCCACTGTCGTTTTTACAGGGACTGTAGGCGAAATGCCTTTACCTTTAAGAGCTACTCCTGCCTTATTATATAGAATACCCGTTGTAACTCTTACACCCGTCTTATCTCCTAAATCAACACTTTGCGTTATAACACCTTCGCCACTGGTTGTTCCTCCTATAATAGGCGTTTTTTTGGTTTCATTTAGGGCACTGATAAAGGCTTCAATGACTCCACTGGTTCCCTCATTGGCTATAAGGACAACTTTTCCCTCATAGCTTACTCCAGGATTTGCCCTATACTCCTTAAAATCACCTACTTTATCCTGTACTTTAAATAAAAGCTCATCTTCTATAAATAAATCACATAGCTGAAGGATTTCTTCAAAATTTCTACTACTTAAATTACGCGTGTCTAAAATAACCCCTTTAACCCTTTTTTTCTTAAACACTTCCAGCTTGTTTTCTAAGGCTTCACTGGTTTTAGAGGTAATGGTTCTCATTTCTACATACCCTATATTTCCTTCTAATATCTCCCCATCAATGGCTGGTACCGCTATGGCTGTAGAAACTAAGCCTACTTCACGTGTATGACTTCCATCATTATCTTGCAAGGTATATACAACCTCTTTATCTCCTGTATAACTTAGCTTCTCATAAAGCCCTACTTGATTGGCCATTCGAACACTAATGTCATCAATCTTAATAATCTTATCTCCCACCTTTATACCAGCTTTTTGGGCAGGTGATCCCTCCAAAACTTCTGTGACTACAATTTCATTGCCACTAATACCCCAAGTAAAGAAAATACCTGTTCCTATATATCTTCCCTTTTCTAAAATGCGTTCAGCCTTATATTCCTCTTCATTCAAATAAGCTGTACTGGGATCTTCCAGTCCACTTACATAGCCCGCATAAATACTATCAATAATCTTTTGCTGATCCATATCGCCAAGAAAGCTATAGTTCAAATACTTATTCAATTTACTCATTTTAGTTCTAGAATACTGGTTTTGGGTAAGCTGTTCAATATTACAGCCTATAACAGTTCCTATTAACCCTACGCTTAATGCAGTTCCTACAAGAATGCCTGCTACCATTTTTGCTTTCAATAGTCTCTCTCCTTATGTTGCAACTATTTTCTATCATTGTATTCCTTTTTTTCCTATCAAGCAATATGTAATCATACGAAAAAGAAGTAACTCTATAATAATATATTAGTTACTTCTTATGCATATGTTCTTATGTACTTAGTTTATACTAAATCTTACTTTTTACTCAGGTAATTCCACGGACTGGTATGAGAACCATTGACACGTACCTCAAAATGACAATGATTTCCAGTAGAATAGCCGGTACTCCCTATTTTTGCAACCGTTTGTCCCTTTTTAACCACATCTCCCTTTTGGGCAACCAAAGATGAGTTGTGACCATATAAACTTACAAGGCCACTTCCATGATTAATCATTATGGTATATCCATAGCCATTAATCCTTCCTGAAGTAATAACGACGCCGTCGGCAGCAGCTACTACTGGTGAGCCATAGGAAGCTGGAATATCTATTCCTGTATGGAATTCTCTTAGTCCAGAAATAGGACTTGTTCTTGAGTTGTATTCAGAACTTAGTCTATAAAAGCCAGGAACAGGCCAGTTAAACCTTCCCCCTGAGTATTTCAGTGTACTAGCAGCTGTCAATCTTTTAATCTCAGCCTCTAGTTTTTTAGACTCTTCTTCCATTTCCTTGATTTGAGCCTTCAGCTTATCCTCTTCACCTGCTAGTTGCGTAATGGCTCTATCTTTTTCTTCCCTAGCTGCTTGTAACTCATGTTTACGACTAACTTGCTCTTCAAAAAGAGCATCTAGGGCCTTCTTCTCTTCTTCAATGCTTGTCTTTTTATCATCAATAATTTGAATTTGCTCTTCATAACTCTCTAGCAAATTATTATCTTGATTGGAAATACGCTTAACATACTCCATACGATTAATCGCTTCCCAAAAGTCACCAGAAGAAAATATGATTTGTATATAAC
>JAEZKI010000105.1 GCA_023415525.1 Bacillota bacterium
AGATATGATACCGCCTATACAAGCACCTGTCAATAATAAAACTACCTCTTCAAAATGTACTGCCCCTGTATAACCAAATACATGAACTGCAAACACTCATACCATCTCTCTATTGCTTTTAACACATGTCTTACACCACTAAGCATTTTATTTATCCTCTCTGTTCAATATCTCTCTTGTGACTTTCTTAAATCTTTCTGCAATTTGTAGAGCCTCTTCATCAGTTATATCTCTATCTATGGACATAGCTGTAACTGTCTTTCTTATCTCAGGATGTAATTTGGAAAATAGTTTTATTTCATCACTTTCCACCTTTTTATATAGCCTAAATAGTTCTTGTCCATTCTTATGATAAAGTTCTGCCAGTGATTCTAATACTGCTTCGGATGGATTATTCTCACCACGTTCTATCTTGGCAATATATCCTCCAGAAACTCCTATTTCTCTCCCCACCTTGTGTATGGATAATCCTGTTGTCCTACGCAATTCTTTAAGTACTGCTCCTGCATGTACCCATATTTCATTTTTATCTGCCATACTAGGGCTCCTCTTTAAATTATTGTTACTGGTACTCCTATTATTACCCTATTATTTATGCACCATACATTACATAGTTGTCATATTTAGAATATTTATGTATTTGAATGAATAAAAAAGGGATAGTACCTTAATTGGTATTACCCCTCATATTCTTGATTATAGAATTTTTTATTTTGCTGTAGACTCGTACGAATTTATATCATTTACCAAAAAGCCTTACAGGTCTTGAAATTTGTAATAAAACTTCAAATTGCTCGAAAGTCTCTCTTTTTATTTTACAGGTTCATACATCTTAATAATATTATCTATCTCGGTACATACTGTTTTATGCTTTCCAATAATATATCCACTATCCTTATAATTCCCTCTAGCAAATATAATTTTATGTATAGAAGTTGGTTCATCAACATAAAATACTTCCATATCTCCTTTCACATTATAAAACGTTACAATCCTAAGAGGATCTTTTCCATAGCATTCATCAGCCTCTATCCCACGACATACCTTAATTATTTTCATATTAGCAAGCATATTATAAAGTATTTCTATAGTCTCTTTAGAATGGATACTATATGTGTCATATTTTCCATTATTATTAATTTCAATCTCTACTTTTTGAATTTCTTCTAACTTACTAATAAATATAGGTTCTGTATAGTATACTTTTATGATTACTAAGCTTATAATGCCTATTAAAATGAAGAGTACTAAAAATAACTTTTTACTATTCATAACCAATCTCCTTCCTAAATCAAGGCAAATTAATTAAATCTGCATCTTCTAACATTCTATAAGCTGTGTCTCCAGGACACACAGTTTCTTCAGCTTGAGGAACTCTAAAATCCTTATGGTTTAATGTAGGTGACCTAAAAGTAAGAGTCACTTTTCTTCACTATCCATATTCCAAAATTTGTGTCATCTATTTGTATAAGAAAAGGACAGATTAATTCTACCTTGTTACATATCAAATTCAGTAATAAATATAGTCATCCTCTTGATGGAGTGCTATATTAAATACTGTCACATATTTAAAAAATCTTCCACATTATTACCCCCCCTTAATAAAATTCTATTTCATTATTTATGTATGTACAATAAAAAAGACTCGTCTTATTTCGACAAGCTCCTTATTTCACTCTATATTCCTCTTCGTAGGACCTCTCATTCTCTGCCAAACTCTTCTTAAGATTATCCAAATACCCCTCTGCCCTTACATACATTGTTTCAGGTTCGTCTTTGCAAGCTGCAAGTAATACCTCTACAACGTTTATTCTGGAATAGATTTATTATTATTAATCATTAAAGATACAGGACTTTTTCACTCTATCCCTATCAAAAGAAAACCAGCAGGGACCAAACTTAATTGGTGTGCCGGGAAAATAATTATCTCATTTATGTTAATAACTTAGCAGAATTTTTATGTCTTACTTAATTCCTTTAACGCCTGCTTTACTACATTTCGAATTTGTTCCTCACTATAATACATATTAGGAATTTTCAACTCTTCAGGATTACTGGAAAAGCGTGCTGACATTATACATATTTCTCCTAATATGCTTTCTTCCTGTTTATCTAATGTATCATAATCTAAATCTAAATCATAAATTCTTGTAAATTCTTCACAAAATGTCTTTATATCATATGTATTATTAATTAACCCATTAATTAAATAAAGTAACTGTTTTTTTTCTTCCATGTTTTTCCACCTTTTAATTTTTAGGTATTGCCGGTAGTATTCCGTTTCCTAACGCTTTCCTTGTATACTCAAAATGATATATTGTGTTTGTCGAACTTTCATATAAAACTTCTAAATTATACTTTTGATTATTTTTATACACTGTTGTATAGTACATCGTTGCACTAGAACCTCTAGGGTCAGGAACTCCCTTGCCAGTTTTAATAGCATCCCTTAGTATTTCTATAGGTACATATCTATTGGAATCCTCCATTCTCTGAGTAGTAGTATTTGTAAAGTTTAGGCCTTCGTCAATACTAGCATATCTATCAGTGTTACCCGATCTCTTATCTGATGTTTTTAATTGTTCTACTTTATCTTTTAAGCCATACTTTTCACCACTTACAAGCTTATCTATTTCTGTCCATCTAATAGTTTCATCTATAAATGCTAGATTTCTCTCTAGCTCTAATATTTTTAACCCTACCCAGGCAAATGCCATATCTTCTAGAGTTAAGCGAACCCTTGCTGTAGAATAGCTGATATCAAGTATTGTACCATACCAGCCCTTACTAATATTCTCATAGCCCATATCAATTAAGTCATCATCAGTTATAGTACCATTCTTCTTTAAGAATATTAGAATATCTTTTTTCTGTATACTTGTTAATCCTTGAAACGCTTTACAAGTACTTGCAAAAAACAAATCTCTATCATCTAGTTCTAATGCCTTACCT
>JAEZKI010000119.1 GCA_023415525.1 Bacillota bacterium
TTTGTTTCTTTATGCCTTTCTGTTAAATAAGTTGCTAAAGGCAAAGTCTCTATATCGTTAGCTATAATGATATCAAACTTCTTCTCTTTTAATTCTTCTGCCAGTTGTCTTATATCTTGACTCCAATAATGCTGTTCATACTGCCGTATCATGAGCATTACTGCTGATTTTACTTTTTGCATATTAGTTTTTATTGGTTTATGATACTTAATAAATGACACATTCTCCATACCTGGAGAATGTGTTCCTACAACAGTAAGTCCATAATCTTCTTTTAATGCCGATATTTGCCTTCTTACTCTAGGATCTATTGATAAATCAGTAAATGCTAGTACAAGTACAGATGTCTTCATCACTAACACTCCTTACTCCTCATCTATAAAGGTTCTAAACCATAATTCAAGACATAAAAGCCCCCATGTGACACGACTAAACTTAGTCTCATTTTGAAGTAACTTTTCGATTTCTTTGACATTATAGATTCCTCTATTTTTTGCCTTTTCTCCTAAAAGAATGTCCTCAACATATTCTTTTAGTTCACCTTGGTACCATTGTACTAAAGGTACTGGGAAGCCCATCTTATCTTTTCTATTTAATACCTCATCTGGTAAAACATTTTTAATGGCTTGTTTAAATAACGCTTTGCTCTCTCCACCTTTAAATTTTAGATTGGGTGGGATACTTGCAAAAAGCTCTGCTATACGATAATCAAGGAGTGGTAATCTTGTCTCTAGTCCCCATGCCATAGAAGTCCTATCATCTACATGTAAAAGTGCTGGCAAAGAAGCTTTTAGATCAAAATATGTCATCTTATTTACATAGGATTCAAGGCCTTTTCTATTGAATATCTCTTCAAAGCTATTAAATGATGAGTAGTCGCTACCCTCAAATAACTCCTCATTAAATAGGTTTTTCATACCTGCACTTCTATCAATAATTCTAAAGTATCTTTCTGCTTGTGGGCCAAACATACCTTCTCTCATAAACCCTTGTAGCATAGGTCCATAAGTTTTTAATAATGGTAGATTTGGCGTAATCGACTCTAATGTTACAGCAAATCGATCCTTATTAGCTGTCTCAAAAATAGCTCCCTTTATACATTCTTCTAAGTATGCCACTAAATATCTTGCATAACCAATAAAAATTTCATCTCCACCCTGTCCACCTAGTGCAACTTTTACATTCTCACTAGCGAGCTTTGATACCATATACTGTGGAAATACACCTGGCCCTGCTCCTGGTTCATCCAAATAATAAATAATATCTTGAAGGGACTTTCTAAATTGCTCTGCTGTGATGCTAATCTCATGATATTCCACATTAGCATGCTCAGCTGCTTTTCTAGCATAGTAAGACTCATCATACTCCTGGCCCTCATTAAACTTACCTGTAAAAGTCTTAAGGCCTTCTCCACCTAAACATTCTGATGCAATACAGGCAATAGTACTAGAGTCCAACCCTCCACTTAAGAAACTACCCAATTCCACATCACTACGTAATCTTAATCTAACTGCATCATCAATTAAGAATTTAAGCTTATCTACAAAATATTCTTCTGTGTGCTTTGTGTCATATTTAAACTCTAAATCCCAATATTGCACGACAGTTGGAGCAAGCTCATTTGTTAGATCTAAAATCATATAATAACCTGGTTCAAGTTTATAGATATCTTTAAATAATGTCTTCTTGCCTAAAGTAAATTGGAAAACAATGTAGTCTTGAATTCCTTCATAATTCACTTGTTTATATACTAGTTCGCTTGCTAAAATTCCTTTAATTTCTGAAGAAAACAAGAACTTATCTCCATCACAATAGTAATAAAATGGCTTGATTCCAAAACGATCTCTTGCAGCAAATATTTTCTGCTTATTTTTATCATAAACGACAAATGAGAACATTCCATTAAACTTATGAACACATGATTCACCATATTGTTCATAAGCATGGATAATTACTTCTGTATCACAATAGCTTTTGATATCATGTCCTTTTTTTACTAAGTCTTGTCTAATCTCTAAATAGTTATATATAGCACCATTGAATACAATCCATACAGTTCCATCTTCATTACACATAGGTTGATGCCCATTTTTAGGATCCATAATACTTAATCGTTTATGCCCCAAACCTATACCACCATCAATAAATACACCCTCATCATCAGGTCCTCTATGTGCAATAGCTTGCATCATATTTTTAATAGCTTGTTCTTCAACTACTACATCCCTTCTTATTATTCCTGCTATTCCACACATATGTATTCCTTTCTTTGGTAACACTTCCTATCACACCAAAATTTTATCATAAAAATTAATTAATCTCTTTTGCTCATTTTCCCAATTATACTCATCTCTTGCATGATTATAGGCATTCATTCTAGCTTCCTTCAATTTTTCTGGTGAGATAGTATATTTATTAATTACTCTAGCTAAGTCTTCAGGATTATTCGTTTCAAATAATTCTCCAATATTTAATTTCCTTGTTAGATTTCTCATTTCAACTAAATCTGAACTAATAATCGCTAAACCAGACATCATATATTCAAAGAATTTATAGGAAGTGCATATTCTGTATTCTTACATACAGAAATAAACGGATTTAATCCTATATCATTTTCACATGCCGTTTCCACTAATCGGTCTACTGCCACTGGCTCTTCAAAAATAATTTTTTCTTCTAGACCCTTTTCTTTAACTTTTTGACGTAATACACTTTCATACTGCCCAATACCTCTAAAGACGAATACTGCATTTTTAACTAGTGGTGCTGCTTCAATTATCTCATCTAGTCCTCTGTATTGAAAATATGCACCATGATATAAAATACGTACTGGATTATTAACTCTGTCTAATATACTTGAATCCGGTAGATATTGTTTTGTTACTACATTTCTAATGGTTGTAAATTCCCCTGAACCTACTATTTCTTGAAAATATTTTCCCAAAGAGTCACACACAGTCATTCTACCATCTGTATATGCAAGCAACTTCTTTTCTAATCTACTATAAAATTGATACCATATTTCAGATCTCATGTGTACAGCCAATTGCTCTGGATAAATTTCATGTGCATCAAATATTAATGGTATATTGGCATTAGTTTTAAGCATTAAGCCTGCTAACAAAGTATCCAAATCATTACAATGTGCGATATCAGGCTTATACTCTATTGCAGCTTCATATAATGCTAAATTAATTAGCATTATAGACCTAATAGCCAAAATCTCTTGTTGTGGATTAAATTTTCCATCCTCAACGGTATTTACTTTTTTTATGTATCTCCTATAACCATTCTGGCATTTTAGTTGTATTCTTTTTGCAAAACTAATCTTTTCACTCATTACATTTGGATTACACCATTCAATAATTTTTCCTGCTAAGGAACACGTAGTTCGTATTTTTTCCATTTCTACATCTGTATATACTTGAGGGATATCTACTCTAACAATTTCAAAGTTACCAAATCTTTCATAATTAATGTTACTTTCTGATTTCATACCAAATACTATAACTCTATGCCCTTGTTCTGCTAACACACCTGCTATACGCCTTACTCTAGGATCTCTTGTCGTCTCTGTTAAATTAAACATAGCTATTACTTTATTACTCATGCTTCCATCCCCTATATCTCTATACTTGGATTAAACTCATCGATGAACATTCTATACCATAATTCTACAGTTACATATCTATACAATAGCCAACTTCTATCAACTTCACCTGACATGTGTTGATTATAATAAAAGCGGATTGTATCTTCCGATACTAACTTTCTATTTAAGAATGATTCCGAAAATAATATACTCGTTATTTTATCTTTGTCATGGCCTTCTCTTATCCATCTTGCAAATGGAGTTGGATAGCCTAACTTACTTCTTCTCCATGCAACTTTTTTAGGCGCTACCCTTTCACTTGATTTTCTTAGTATCCATTTCGTCCAACTTCCTCTAATTTTATATTCACTCTGAAGTCCCATTGCAAACTCAACTATTCTATAATCTAGTAAGGGGACTCGCGATTCTATTGAAAATGCCATAGAATTTCTATCCTCATAATGCAGTAAAGCTGGTATTGATTGTTTTACCAAATGCCAGTATAGCGTATTATTTAGTACCCCTTTTGTCCTTTGTGGAAAGCTTCTAGTAATCTCCTTACCTTTTACTCTCTCTACTAAATCTGGATGGAAGAATGGTGGTTCTTGTACTACATTTTCTTTCGCAATTTCTTTATGTAAGATTATTTTAGCAATTTTGAATAAGTTAGGACCTAAAACAATTTTAAGCTGTTCTTTATCTATCCATTGCTTACCCCAATATTTATAGATACAAAGCATCAATTTAAAAGCTTCCATTCTACTTGATAACTTATTTTCATCTAACAAGTCTTGTATATACAATCTATAATATGGTAAATATCCTGCAAACAATTCATCTCCACCTTGTCCGTCAAGGAGTACTTTTACATATTTACTTGCCTCTTTCATTACATAATACTGAGTATATAATCCCGGTCCAGCAGATGGCTCATCCATATGCCATGTAATCTTTGCTAAATCTTCAATCAAGTTACCTTGTGGCTCTGGTAATACATGCTGTGGTTGCGTATTTGCATAATTATTCATTTCGTCCACATATGTTTTTTCATCACAATCTTTATCTGCATATAATCCAGAAAATGTATATATAGGCTGAGATACTTGTTTGCTTGCTATTCCAACAATTGTACTAGAGTCTATTCCACCAGATAAACAAGTTCCTACTGGTACGTCTGCTCTCATATGCAATTTAATAGATGAATTTAGTAATTCCCATAATGCTTCTACTGGTTCTTTACCTTCAATCCATTTATTTCTAAACTCTTCCTCATTAATATCCCAGTATTTCCATACTTTAAACTCTTTTGTTTGTATATCATAGCACGCAGAATGAGCTGGCATTAATATCTTAACATTTTCAAAAAAAGTTTCTTCTCCATCATCTAATGCACCTGATGGTAAAAAATAATGAACAAATGCTTCATTTACTTGTCTTTCTTCTGGAAATGCCGCTAAAATAGCCTTTATTTCTGAAGCAAATGCAAATTTGACTTCACTATTTACGTAATAAAAAGGTTTAATTCCAAATCTATCCCTAGACATAAATACTTTCTGACTTACCTTATCCAGAATAACAAATGACCACATTCCATTAAATTGTTCAACACAATGTTCTCCCCATTCCCTATATGATTGTAAAAGGACTTCAGTATCTGTATTGGTTTTAAAAATATAACCTTTTTTAATGAGTACTTCTTTAATCTCTTTGTAATTATAAATCTCTCCATTAAATACAATAATATAATTGTTATCACTGCTAATCATAGGCTGATGGCCTGCTTCTGATAAATCAATAATAGATAAACGGCGATGACCTAGTGCAATATTTCCATTAATAAAATGCCCCTCATCATCTGGTCCTCTATAACTTATTATGTCTGTCATCTGTTTTAGCTTTTCAACATCAGCCTGCTGCCCTATGTCCTTATATATATATCCTGCTATTCCACACATTTGGTTCACCTCTTATTTTTCTAATAGTTCGTTATATAGCCTAACTATTTTTTTACCTTCAACATTCCATGTATATTTATCCTTAATATAAGTATAATTTTTAGCATACCCACTCATATCT
>JAEZKI010000126.1 GCA_023415525.1 Bacillota bacterium
CAACCTTACAACCTCAAAAATATGTTTTTCTTTGCGCAAATGTTCATACTCATCTGCAAGTCCTATAATCTTACCAATTGCACCAATGCGTTCTTGGGTGAGGTGAAGAGGATAACCACTTCCATCACACCTTTCATGATGAGTTAGGACAGCGCCTAGTACTTCGTTATCTAATTCACTAAAGGTAAGGAGTTTCTCATAGCCATAAATAGGATGCCTTTTTTCCTCTAATTTCTGAATGACCGCGGATTTTTTCTTCCCTTCGTCTGCTGCTTTTACCTCAGCTTCTATTTTACCGATATCATGCAAAAGTCCAGCCAAAGCTATATTTTTCAAAAGTCCTCCTTGACATCCAATCCATCTTCCAATAAATAGGGCCAAAAAAGTCACATTCATACTATGGGTATAAATATCTTTATCCATCTTCTTGACAAGATTAACGCATGCTAGTAAGTCAAATTGGCATTCAAATTCTTCTACTATACACTTTGCTAAGTTTTCTACTTCTTCAATTTTTATATCTAAAACGGGGCCTTTATTACCGATAATTTCCCTCAGTAAGGTGATGTACTTTTTATAGCTAACCTTTACTTTTTCATCAACTTGCCAAAGCTGTTTTTCAGCATCGGCCCTTATCCATATTTCCGTATGTTTGAATTTTCCAATGCGCCCGATAACTTCTTCACTTAAACTTTGATGTCCCACCACTAATACATTACCAGTATCCTTATCTATTATAGGCTGGAGTATAATCATCCCTGGCGTACATTTACTTATAGGTATGATTATTTTCTGTTCATCTATATTACTCACTCTCCTTCCTGACTTTATAAGACATTATATACACCTTACCTTTATTGTAAATATATTTTTCAAACTTTTCAATATGAATCCAAAAAATAATATTTTATATGTAACAATAAATCATCTTAATTAATATATAATACATATATGGATATATATGTATTATAGACAATGGGGTCTAAGCTTTATCTTTTAATAAAGCTTTGGCCCCTTTTAATTTATGTAAAGAAGGTGACTCTTATGTGTGGTTTTGCTGGTATTGTTGACTTTAACGAAATACTCATCCCTCAAAAACCTATTTTAGAAGCTATGGTGGATACCCTAAGGCTCCGTGGGCCAGATAGCTTGGGTTATAGTACTTACGCTCATATTCTTTTTGGTCACAGAAGATTAATAGTCGTGGATCCTGAAGGAGGCAAGCAACCTATGACAAAAACCTTAAATGGTTTTTCCTACACCCTCATCTATAATGGCGAACTTTATAATACAGAAGATTTGCGCAAGGAGCTTTTAGCACTGGATTTTACCTTTGATGGTTATTCAGATACAGAAGTCCTACTGACTGCCTACATGTGTTGGGGTATTGATTGCCTCCGTAAATTAAATGGTATTTTTGCCTTTGCCCTCTATGATGATGCTTTGAAGCAGGTACTGCTGGTTAGAGACCCCCTAGGTGTCAAGCCTCTCTTTTATAGTATCAAAGGTTCTACCTTTATCTTTGGTTCCGAAATCAAAACTCTCCTTGCTCACCCTCAAGTAACGCCTACTATTAATGAGAGTTCCCTTACAGAACTTTTTGCACTGGGTCCTGCAGTTAAGCCTGGAAGCTCTATTTTTAAGGAAATTAAGGAAGTACCTCCAGCTTACTTTATGTTAGTTACCCCCCAAGGCATCACTGAAAAAGAATATTGGACACTGAAAGCCGAACAAAATACTGAAACACTAGATGAAGCCGCCGAACATCTACACAGCCTCTTAAGGGATGCTATTGAAAGACAGCTAGTGGGTGATGTTCCCCTTTGTACCTTCCTCTCAGGTGGGCTAGATTCTTCTGCTATTTCTGCCATAGCCGCTACGGTGTTTAAAAATAAAGGGAAACGACTTACTACTTATTCCTTAGATTATGAGGAAAATGATAAGTATTTTAAAGCCAACCTTTATCAACCTACCTCCGATGTTTTCTGGGCAAATGAAATGGCTAAATTTCTAGAAAGCCACCATAAAACCTATACCATCAATCACGAAGAATTAGCTTTATCCCTCAAAGATGCCGTTATAGCCAGAGATTTACCTGGTATGGCAGATATTGATTCTTCTCTCTTTTTATTCTGCCGAGAAATTCGTAAAGACTTTGTTATTGCACTCTCTGGAGAGTGTGCTGACGAGCTATTAGGTGGTTATCCTTGGTATACCCGTCCTGAACTTATGGGACTTAATACCTTCCCTTGGTCCAACTTCATAGAAGATAGAAAAACCATACTTTCTCCAGCCTTTCATAAACTTCCTATTACAGAATGTGTACAGAGCGCTTATAGAGAAAGTCTTACCAAAGTCCCTCATTTAGAAGGAGAAGATTCACAAACCTATCGTATGCGAGAGCTTTTTTATCTGAACTTAAAATGGTTTATGGTAAATCTCCTCAATCGCAAGGACCGTATGAGTATGTCCAATAGCTTGGAAGTACGTGTCCCCTTTGCAGACTATCGCTTAGTGGAGTATGCTTTCAACCTGCCTAATGCTTATAAATTTTATCAAGGACGTGAAAAAGGGTTATTACGCAAATGTCTAGAAGGTACCTTACCTGAAGATATTATTTATCGTAAAAAAAGTCCTTATCCTAAGACACATCATCCTGTTTATACTACCTTAGTTTGCAACATGCTTCAGGGCATCCTAGAGGATCCTCATGCCCCCCTCCTTGACTATGTTAATGTTCCCTTTATAAAGAAACTTATAGCTAGTAAGGGGGCTGCCTATAAGAATCCTTGGTTTGGTCAGTTAATGACTGGTCCCCAGTTAATTGCCTATCTGATACAACTGAATATCTGGCTAGAAACCTATCACGTGACCTTTCATGCCTAATAGTAGGGACGTACTCCTCCTTTCAACACGCAAAAAAAAAAGAGCTGATTACTTATTAATCAGCTCTTCTTGTAATATCAGCACCTAATGCTGTTAGTTTTTCCTCAATAGCTTCATAGCCACGGTCAATGTATTTTATATTCTTAATAGTGGTCTCGCCTTCTGCACGAAGGGCTGCAATAACAAGGGCAGCACCAGCTCTCAAATCTGTTGCTGTTACCTTAGCACCACTCAACTTGG
>JAEZKI010000166.1 GCA_023415525.1 Bacillota bacterium
GACTTATTCTTATTAATTACTTTAAGTACAATAACTAATATGTAAATAAGTCCAATTAAATAGTATGACCACTTAATATTCACCTACTTTACACTTCCTTTCTTTATTTAAAAAATAACTGCTCATAGGAGCAGCTATTTTCCGCAGCATTGTTTGTATTTTTTTCCACTTCCACATGGACAAGGTTCATTACGTCCTATTTTTTTATCTTTTACAACAGTTTTTGTTTTGTTGTAGTCTTTTTTAATAGTCTCTCTTTCTTCATCCGTTAAAAGTGTTTGCCATTGTGGCAATCCATAGAGCCACTCTGCCTTCGCATCTAACATATTCCAGTAAAGTTTTGCTAAATCATACTCTAATTTAACAACAGATTCACCAGTAAAATCTTCTAATTGGTATTCTCCTGCTACAAGACTTGAGTTAATCCCATCTACAAAACCAAGGAACTCTACTTCGTTCATATTAAAGCGCTTACCCAGTTCTGAAATGGTACCTTCCACAACTTCATCTTGGTGTGAAAGTAGATAGTCATATACATCTCTTTCTCTAGAAAGATAGTTTTCTACTACCTTTTTGTACTCTTCTACTGACTTCTCTTTAGAGTCTTCTCCGTAGTTATTCCATTCTTCATATAATGTCATTGGTATTTTCTCCTTTTTACTTGAAGTATGTACCTACTATTTCACCATAGTAAAGTACATGATAATCACCCTTTTCATAGTGGCTCTCTACTATTTCAGGGAGCACATTCTGACATGTGATTGGTTCTTTACCCACTACTTTGCACACGTAGTGAAGGTCACATTCTCCCACCAAAGTTGCACATTAAGAGCTTGAAGTTATTCTAATGCCTCTTTAGCATACTCATTATACCTTACTTCCTGTATTTTTGCCACTCCTTATTTTTACATATTACAACTCATCTCATCTTTAAGGTGGATTACAGGATTATACACGATAGTATTATACCAAAAACTCCCTTACACTATGCTTCATCTCACTGACTTCACATACACTGTTGTGTTTAATAGGTCGTGTTGCAAGATGATCCATAGCCTTAGGCATGTCCCCTTTAATAAGTTGATGCATTTCCTCTAACAAGGTAAAGTCATCTTTATTTTCATAGCGACTATCTAAAGCAGTCATAACACTTCCTGTAAATTTATAAGGACTGGCAGTAGAAACAATAACACTTGGTGTTTGATCTCCCGTATCTTTCACATACTGGTCATAAGTTGCATAGGCTACAGCTGTATGAGTATCCATTAAATAGCCTTCTTCATCATATACCTTTTTAATATAGGCTTTAGTGGTGTCATCATCTGCATAACCACCATAGAAGTCAGCTAGTTTTCCTTTCATACTTTCAGTAATTGTATATTCTCCCTTTTCCTTAAGGCTTGCCATCATTTCTCCTATAAGTTCAGTATTCTCATCACCAATATGGTAAAGAAGCCTTTCTAGGTTACTTGAAATAAGAATATCCATAGAGGGAGAAGCTGTTAGGAAAAATTCTCTATTACGATCATAGGTTCCTGTTTGAAGGAAGTCAAAAAGAACTTTATTGCTGTTAGAAGCACAAATCAGCTTACCAATAGGAAGTCCCATTTGTTTGGCATAGTAGGCTGCTAAAATATTTCCAAAGTTACCTGTTGGTACAACCACATTCATAGCTTTTCCACTTGTCAGTTTACCTTGTTGAACCATTTGAGCATAAGCAGAAAAATAGTAAGCCACCTGAGGTACAAGACGACCAATATTAATAGAGTTTGCAGAAGAAAATTTATAATTTTTTTGACTTAATTCCTCAGCAAAAGCATTATCTCCAAAAATTTCTTTTACACCGGTTTGGCAATCATCAAAGTTGCCTTTTACACCTATAACGCGTGTATTATCGCCTTCTTGTGTAAGCATTTGTCTCTTCTGTACATCACTGACACCATCTTGTGGGAAGAAAACAATAATTTTAGTTCCTGCTACATTCGCAAAGCCTTCAAGGGCTGCTTTTCCTGTATCTCCTGATGTGGCTGTCAAAATAACAATATCTTTTTCTTCTTTATTATACTTTTTACTGGTTAGCATAAAGTAAGGCAAAATAGAAAGAGCCATATCTTTAAAAGCAATGGTTGGCCCATGAAAAAGCTCTAAGAAGTGAGCACTTTTACTGGATACAAGTGGAGCAATCTTTTCTGTGTCAAATTTACTATCATAAGCATGCTCAATACAAGATCTAAGATCTTCTTCTTTTATATCATCAAAGAACAATCGAATCACACGATACGCCAATTCTTTATAGTCCCAAGTCACTAACTCTTCTAGAGAAAAGTCCATTTTAGGTAATGCAGTGGGTACAAATAATCCCCCCTCCTCAGATATCCCTTGTAAAATTGCCTTGGTAGCTGTCATATTTTCTACTGGTTTTCTTGTACTTGTGTAAAACATTGTCTCAAATCTCCCCTTTATATTAGCATTGGTCAGTATAATCTCAACTATTCTGATTTTTTTATATATGTGATTATACCCTATCTAACTCCTAAATGCAAAATGTTATTTGGAAAATAAGTAAGCGTCTATTTTTTCGACTTATTTGTAACATAAATTCCAAAAGTTTCATACTTTATAGTGAGAGAAAAAATGCGGTAAAAACTCCGCTTCTCTATATGTTTTAAGCGTATTAATAATCTAGGAGGTATTTTTATGGCATATCAAAATGATTTAGGTTGTCTTGTTAATCAAAAAGCTGTGGTTCATTCAGGTCGTTGCTGTTACTGCGTCATCATTACTCAAGTTTGCCCATGCTACATTCGAGCAATTGAAATGGGAAGCGGTAATATTAGATACTTTAATTTTGACCGTATTGATTATATTGAAGAAGTATTACCTTGCTAATTCGACTCTATGAATAAACAGTATTCAATTTTAAGGAGGATTTAATATGAGTTGTTGTGGAAAGAACTGTAGAAATAACTGTGCAAATTTTTATACTCGCTCCAATAATTGCCTTTGCGATACAGAAGAGAGAAAATGCTGCCACTCTTGTGGTCCAATTGGCGAAGGTGGTATTTCCAGCCCTTGCTATAATTGTAATGACCTTTGCTGTGAGGATAGTTTACGAGAGGCTGCTAGACGCTTAACTAACCAAAGAGCTATTATTTATTCTGGTGGCTGCAAAATGTGCGTTGTTATTG
>JAEZKI010000176.1 GCA_023415525.1 Bacillota bacterium
CTCCTAAGTGATGAAGAACTTAGAGTTTCACAAAATACTGTTCCAGTAGAGGGAGTTTATGAGTTTAAGAATATGGCAGTAGAAGCAACGCCTATTTTATCAGCAGATGAGATTGATGACAAAATTACTACCCTTGAGAACATAAGAGATCGCTTAGATCTTTTACTAGAAAGAGAGGCCTATCAGCCTTCTCTAATGCCATGTCAGGGACGTATTACTAGCAAGTTTGGTGAAAGAGCAAATCCTTTTTCAGGATATGGGAGCGAAGGACACAACGGTATTGACATAGCCGCAAGTAGAGGAACAAAGATTCATGCAACAGCTAAAGGAACTGTTATTTATGCTGAGTATCAAAATGGTTATGGCAATGTGGTTTATATTAGTCATGGCAATGGATTAGTTAGTTTATATGGACATGCCTCTGAACTATTAGTTGAAGAAGGCGAGACTGTAGAAAAAGGGGAGGTTATTGCTCTTGTGGGCTCTACAGGTCGTTCTACAGGGCCTCATGTTCATTTTGAAATTAGAAAGAATGGTAGTGCTGTTAATCCCTATAATATATTGTTAAAGTAGGAGGAGAACCATGTTTGCATTAAATAATAAAGAAGTATCTAGTAATAAAATAGCTAGTCAGATGGATACACTTATTGGGCCAGCGGCTTCTTTAAAAGGAGACATTTCAACAGAGGGTAATTTGCGTATTGATGGTAAATTTCAAGGGGATATTACCTGTGGTGGGGAAGTCATTATTGGAGAAGAAGGAAAAGTAAATGGTAATATACAGTGTAATCTACTGGTTATCCATGGTAAGGTAGAAGGAAACATCAAGTGTGCAGGTTTAGTAGAGCTTATGGCTACAGCAGAGCTCAAAGGAGATATAGAAGTAAAAGCAGTTGCTATTCGTGAAGGTGCTGTTTTTGAAGGAAAAAGTATTATGAAAACAACCAGTACTTCAACTGAAAAAAATTTTTTAAAAACAAAAAATGAGTTTAAAGAATCAAAAGAGCATAGTAAGTAAGTGTATAGGTAACAAACGATAAAGAGGCTATTTCTCTAATTTGACTATCCCCTTCTAAGAGACCATAAGTTTACTTAGGAGGAGCATAGCATTCTAGAAAGAAGGCCTTTTTTATATTCATGCCTTTTATAAACCTTAGAATGAATAAATAATATAAAGTTAATAAAAATTATTAAAATATTGCATAATATTTACTTAAATGGTACAATTTTTTCATGTATTGTATTCTAAAATCTCTGTGTAATGGCATATAAGGGAGGAAAAACCAGTGAAATATTGGCAGGAAGAAGAGACTTATAGTTTAGAGCAGAAAAGAGCTATTCAGACAGAAAGACTTATAAATACTGTAAATAGGGTTTATGAACACGTACCTTTTTATCATGAGAAGATGAAAGAACTAGGAATAGAGCCAGGAGATATTAAGAGTATTGATGATCTTAGTAAATTACCTTTTACTAACAAACAAGATTTAAGGGATCATTATCCATATGGTCTTTTTGCCACACCAATGGAGGATATTGTAAGGATCCACGCTTCATCAGGAACAACAGGTCAGCCGACTGTTGTAGCGTATACTAAAAATGATATTGAAATGTGGCAGAATATGATGGCGAGATGCTATGCAGCTTATGGACTTGATAAGAGGGATATTATACAAGTAGCTTATGGTTATGGCTTATTTACAGGTGGACTAGGTGCCCACTATGGCGCTGAACACATGGGAATAACTGTTGTACCTATTTCTGGGGGAAACACTAAGAAGCAAATTCAGCTATTGCAAGAATTTGGTTGTACAGCTATTGCTTGTACGCCTTCCTATGCCCTTTATCTTGGAGAAAGTATGAGAAATATGGGAATAGATCCTCGTAGCACCAAACTTCGTGTAGGTGTATTTGGGGCAGAGCCTTGGACAGAAGAAATGAGAGAAGCTATTGAAAGCACCTTTGGTATTCAAGCCATGAATATTTATGGACTGAGTGAGATTATGGGACCTGGTGTAGCTTTTGACTGTGCCCATAAGCATGGTTTACATATTAATGATGACCATTTTGTACCGGAAATAATTAATCCTGAAACTACAGAGCTTATGAAAGATGGAGAAGAAGGAGAACTTGTCTTTACTTGTATTACTAAAGAAGCTCTGCCACTTCTGCGTTATCGTACACATGATATGACCAAGCTTTACACAAGACCTTGTTCATGTGGTAGGACACTTCCTCGTATGGGTCGAATAACTGGGCGTAGTGACGATATGCTTATTATTAGAGGTGTCAATGTATTCCCATCACAAATAGAAACTATTATACTAAAAGTAGCAGAAGTAGCACCTCACTATGTGCTTATTGTAGATCGAATCAATAACTTAGATACTTTAGAGGTGTGGGTAGAAGCAAAAGAAGGCATCTTTACAGACGCTATTAAGTCATTGGAAAAAATAGAACGACATATTACTGGTGAACTCTTTAGTTTATTAGGACTTCATATTAAAGTAAAACTTGTAGAGCCTCGTACCATTGAAAGAAGTGAAGGAAAAGCTAAACGTATTATAGATAGACGAAAAGAGAAATAATAGATAAGGCTTAGAAAGCTAATAAGTGTAAAGAGAGATAACAATAAAGAGGAGGAAAAGGATATGATTATTGATCAACTTTCCGTATTTATAGAGAATAAATCAGGAAGACTCTATGAGGTTATGGCTATTTTAGGGGATGCAAACATCAATGTATCCGCTTTATCTATTGCTGACACATCAGATTATGGTATTGTGAGATTGATTTTAAGTGACCCAGAAGAAGGGCTTAAGCTTTTAAAAGCAGGGCACTTTTCTGTTCAAAAAACACCTGTTATTTGCTGTAAGGTTCCTAATACTCCAGGTGGTTTAAAGAAGTTATTAACTTATTTAACCAATGATAACATTAGTATTGAGTATATGTATGCTTTTTCAGTAGGTGAGGACGCCTGCATCATCTTACGTACGGAGGACTGTGAGAAGAGTATTAAGACACTATCGGAGCATAAGATGGAATTACTAAGTGCTAGCCAGATTTATCAGATCTAAAGAATGAATAAAAAAACTCTTAGTTTATCAAAATAGCAATGAAGCATAATGATTAAACTTAGGAGGATAACATGCCAATATTAGCTTGCAGTGCACGTAATTGTTCATATAATAGAGATGATAGG
>JAEZKI010000077.1 GCA_023415525.1 Bacillota bacterium
GGACTCTATATTTGGACGAGACATGTCAATCAGTATTTGGAACAAGTTCGTCGTAACCTAACCATAGTGGATTTGATGAGAAAGTTAACGAATCTTTCAATTACAGACACGCTGACGGGTGTATACAATCGTGCTGGCTGTGAAAAAATCACCTATCCTATGTTAGAGGAGTACAAAAAAGAGGGTAAAACGGGAATTGTTATGCTTGCAGATATTGATAGAATGAAGATGATTAATGATGAGTATGGTCATGAAAGTGGGGATTTGGCACTTTGCATCGTTGCAAGGGTATTAAGAGAACAGATTCCTAGTGAATGGATCGTTGCTCGTTTTGGGGGAGATGAGTTTTTTATTGGTGGAGAAGTAATGCCTTCCATAGCTTTAGATACCATGATTGAAGATATTACAAAAGAACTTGAAGAGGAAGCAAAAAGGAGCTGCATCAAATTTGACCTTAAAATTAGCATAGGTTATAAAATCATAACACCAGATAGTGAGCTGAGTGTGGAAAAGAGCCTTCAGAAAGCTGATGAGCTTATGTATGATGTTAAGAAATCCCATCATGAAGAAGCCGATAGGCAGAGATAATTCAATAAGCCTATTTAAAATGGAATAAAATTAAAAACCTGCAAGAAAGATATTGATTTTTCTTAGTAGGTTTTTATTCATTTAGGAGATTGGAATGGGTATGATAGGAGTATAATGAAGAGAATAATCAGAAGTGATGGGGATGGCTATGGATAGAGGAAATATTAATTACGCAACTTATAAGGTCCATGTAAAAGAAGAAAGGGGTGAACTACTCTATGAGGAAGAAGTATGGGGCATGTGGGATATGGGACGTTACATCACCTTACTTATGGGGGAAATTCCAAGGCTTACAGATAATGCAGAAGGATATGGGCCATTAGGAAAGGACTATCTTGTTCATGTAGAGATGCCAACTAAGGTTTTAGAAGCATTTGAAGAGCTTAAAAAGGTGTATAAGGATAGTGTAAGACAGGCAAATCCATTATATGGGCCTGATTGTCATAAACATTAAAAGGGGAAGATAAGTGGAAAGAAGAATAAGATTTAGAGAAAAAGTCGGATGCTGTTCAGTGTTTTCAGTATAATGAAATCATACCTGCAGGTAAACCTATTAAACATGAAACGGACAGAATGAAGTTTCTAATAATGGAGGTAGAAGATGAATTATTACGAAAGAATCCAGAACTCACTTATTTATATAGAGGCAAATCTTGATAATGAACTGACTGTTGAAGACTGTGCTCGTGAAGCCTTTATGAGCGTTTCTGGTTATTATCGGATGTTTCTATCAATTGTGGGTTATAACGTCAAAGAGTATATTAGGCTTAGACGTTTAACACTCGCCTATGATGAACTTAAAAATTCAGAGCATCTCAGTGTGACGGATGTGGCCTTTCACTATATGTATAATTCGACGGATAGTTTTTCGAGAGCCTTCAAGAAACAGTTTGGTATTCTTCCGTCTCATGTCCGAAAATCCCCACTTAATAGAGTGGCAATCCGATTTGAAAGGATGAATATTATGGATAAGTATTTTGAAGAAGATGAGGAACTGCTTGAAAAATATCCAGATATAAAGGTTATAAAAGAGCTTGAGTCTATGAAGGTTGCCTGTTTTACCTATTTTGGTCCTGAACCAGAAGGCCATGCTTTTGAAGTAATCAAGAAATGGGTACATGAAAATAGTATTTCTCTTAAGGACACCTCCTACAGAATTTTTGGGTATAACAACCCCGACCCATCTAATGTAGATGATGTAGAAGAACTATATGGCTATGAAGTTTGTGTTACTATTCCCGATAGTCTTTATGAAAAACTTCAGGACGTTCCAGAAGAATTTACAAAGGGAACCTATGAGGGTGTAAGACGACGTGTCATTGAGGGGGGCAAATATGCTATTCTATCAGTAAAAAGAGATTCAAACAATGATATTGGAAATAACATTATGCATGCATGGAAACGCGTCAGCAAGTGGATGGATGAAGGAAAATATATTTGGGGTGGAAGACAGTATCTGGAGGAACATCTTGGTTTTGATGACAATGATGATCATATTGGAGGCGTGGAACTTTATCTGCCTATTGAAAATGCGCCAAAGGTTAAAGAAGCAGCCATAAGTGAGTATAGAATACCTAAGTGTAGGGTAGCTGTTTTTAGAGAAGAAGGTAGAAACGGAAATGATATAGCAGAAAACTGTTGGAAACGTGCCATAGCATGGGCACAGGCAGCAGGTCTTAAGAGCGAAGAGTGCCGTATATTCCAATATAATAAGGGCTTTGACAGAAGACCTCCTTTCTTTCATGTAGTGATGATAACTATTCCAGAGGGCTTTGATGAAGAGAAGTTTTTAGGTGAAGATGGAGTTACCTTTGCTGACTATCTAGGTGGTAAGTTTATGACCATGTCGACAGATATTTGCATGCTAGGCTACACATGGAAGGTGATGGAACAGTGGAGAAAGGAAACAGGAACAAAACTAGGAAAGCATCAATGGGTGGAGGAATGGTTCCTTAAGGATTGGAAGCTACCAGGAGAAGTAATTAATGTGTGCTATCCTATTTCTGAGTAGCATTTATAAAGGAAAATAAGTCGAGAATAAGCAGTGTATCAAGTGATAGACTGCTTTTTTGCTGTAAACAAATGCATTGTAAAACATAATGAACTTATTTAAATTATAGACGACGTAAGCTAGGTAAGTCTACATAGGGTTTAATTTGGTATTAAAAGATGAAAAGAGACAGGTAGAATAATATAGGGGTTATTTGTGAGGGCGGAGCACTAATAATTAGTGTGTCAGCCCTTTTTAAATTTGAAATCGTTTATCTTTTTCAAAGCTAAATGGTAAGTGGGCAATATAATTTACTGATTTATTGTTAAAAAAATATACAAATATTCTGAATATGATATACTTTAATTATGTTGATATAAATGGTTTTCTTATTAACTTAATCATCAATTAAAGAAAAATATGAAGTAAGTAGCATGTGGGAGGATAGTATGGAAGAAGAAAAAATTGTAAAAGAAGCATTTGAAAATTGTATGAAACGTGGGTGGCTTCAGGACCTTATACCATCAACAATCACAAACCAAGAAATTGCTGATTTCGAGGAGAAATATCAAGTAAAGCTACCATCATTATACAAAGCCTTTTTAACTTCTTATCAGTTACCTTGTGATATGTATGATATCTGTGGAATTATTTCTCAGGGTGAGGAGATAACCATAGCATGGCTGAATTTATATGGGGTTTCTACTATAGCTAGCCTACTAGAAAATATAAATAATTTTCGGGAGGATGCTATAGAATGGCGTGAGGCAACACTGGAAAGTTGCAGAATGTTAATTCCCATTGGTGACTGGGGAGCTGGTTGGGGGCCACTTTGTATGGATTTATCAAAGGATGAAGATTTAATAGATCAAGAGGATGAATCTACATGGTCTTTAGTCTGGTTTGACCATGAAGAATTTAACTGGAGTGAGGACTACTTAGGTGAGGATGATTTACTACATGGAAGACCTGCTGCTCCAAGTTTAAAAGTGCTTCTGGATTGGTATTTTTCTGGTTCTCTTGAGCCAGATTTTGAGGAAGAAAATGATGTAAAACTGAATTACGAAAGGTTGAGTAATATGGAATTTTGCTGTTCCTACTGGGAAGATAAATGGAAGGAAAGGAGGAAATAAGATGGAATGGAATGAATATGAAGTAAATTATGATGAGATACCTAAAGAATTGCTTGTATTAGTAGAAGAACAAAATAATTGTATAATTAGTACATGTGAGAAAAACTGGGAAGAGGCGTTTGTAAATTTACTAGGCTATGTGGATGTTACTTCAGCCGAACTTGTAAGAGAGGGTGGAAGGCTCATTTGGCCAGTTAATAATCAGAGTGAAGCATTTGATAAATTTAAGAGTCAAACCATTTATCGGGTGAAGGCAAGACAATGGACTGGCAAAGGCCCAACTACTGGAGGACTCTTTGATTCTCATAGTGAAGATGAATTTTATGTAGTGGATGTGTTATTAGAAAATGAGAGTGAACCTAGATTAGAAGAGATTCTTCAAGAATACAGAAAACCAGTTATTGTAAAAGATGAGGTCTTAGGAACATTAACATTAAATAAGCAGTGTAGTTGTTTTGAGGGACAGATGCAATGGCAGGATACTCTCGTTAAATTGACTTTAGAAGTGAATAATTTTAACAATGCAACGGGAACAAGAAAAAGAAATGCTATGAAAAAGTTTGTTGAGAAACTGGATTACTGGGAAAAAGATATGAAAGAGTATGCTGCAAGAGGATTACTTGAGTTAGCAAAAGAATGGCAGGAAGAGGATATGGAAGGAATAGAGCAGCAGGCTATTTATGACAGAATAGCTATTCAGCATATAGTGATGACTTCAAGTGGAAGTTTTATGGTTTACTTCGATGATGATGATATATTTGCAGGACATACAATAATAGTTTGTGGTACCATGAAATCAGGAGTGAGATCAGCTGAAATAGTAGGGTAATGAAGTAGAAGCAACCTTTTATTTATTAGATTATTAAGGGAGGTTTGAAATATGGGAAAGATAGCTCAACTTTTTTCTAAGAAGCAAAAGATAAATGAAAAAGTAAAGTGTAATGCTATAACTCAATCCATTATTGACAAGGTAGGGTGTCCTTATCAGGTATTTTTTAGTGATACTGAACACTCTAAAGTGATAGAAGAATATGAGAGACAGTTAGAACGAGGTAAAAGGCAAGGTTTTGTACCTGTGTTAGTACCAAGTGATAATTATTTAGATGAATGGCTTGATGTTATGAAGGAGGATGGTTATTCAAAAGAAGAGCTTCTTTCTTCTGAAGTGTTAGATGGCGAGGAAATATTGAACAAACGGTATCAGGACTATATGGGTAACTATGAAGAAGATATATTTGAGCATGAGGAGTGGAATGAACAAATAGAGGAAGGGGCTTACAATAATTGTTTGTCATCCTTTATAGAGTATAACAGTGATAAAATTAAGGAGACAATCCTCTTTAAAATTCCTGTTACCTATCCATGGCAGGTAATGGCATGGATTCCTATGGGTGGGTGGAATGAGTGCCCTGAAACAAAAGAAATGCTTGCAATCTGTAAGTATTGGTATGAAAAATATGGAGCAATACCAGCTGTATTGTCTCATGATATTATAGAATTTACTGTTCCAGAACCTGTAGAACAGGAGTCAGAGGCTTGGAAGCTAGCAAAGGAACAATATGCTTTTTCACCAGATGTAGTTGAACAG